>NZ_JBBEGC010000159.1:0-14285 GCF_037401995.1 Saccharothrix sp. CCNWYY140 | reverse complement strand
GGGAACCGAGGCCCTCCACTTGTAGGTAACACCTACCGCGCGCTCCGCGCGCGAACAACCGCGCTGCGCGCGCCGAAAAGCCACCCCGGGTCGTCTAGCAACAAGCCGAGCCGTCGCCGCACCCGCGTCCAAACAGCATCGGACAGCCGTAACCATAATCCGGATCCGGAGCCAACGGCAGCCGCTTGCGCGGCGACCCCGCCGGCCGAACCGACTCCACATTAGCCGCAGTCCTCAACTGCACATTCGTATGCGTCGCCTGGGCGTCATAAGCACCCTTGGACAGCTTCAACACCTCCACCCCCCGCCCAAAGTCAGCCAAGAACACCCGATCCCGATGGAAGTACGGCGCCCACGACACCGCCCCCTCCGGCCGCCAGTAGGCGATCTGGATCGGCTTGGCAGGGTCGGTGATGTCCAAGAACCGCGTCCCCTGCTCGTACCAGGAGTAAGCCACGACCCGCTTCTGCACGTCGAAGTAGTGCGCCGAGCAGAACACGTCCGGTCCAGGCAGGGTGCCCTCCTGGTCGTCCGGGCTCCACACACCCACAGTCTTGAGCGTGAAGGGCTTCTCCGGACTGGCCCTCCACGACTCGCCACCCGTCGATCCCTCCAACGACGAGATGACGAACCGCCCCTGGTCCTTGCACGTGGCCGACTCGAAGGCCTCTTCGGTGTGCAGCAGCAAGCTGCCCGCCGGGTGCTCCCGACTCGGCTTGGGCCCATCACCAACAGTCCGCCCAACCGGGCGGAACGAGTTGTGCGAGAACGAAGTAGGCATGTCGAGCTTCGGAGCCGCCCCGCCCGCATACGGGATCGGGTCCACCGCCGTGGCCTCACGCCACCGACCCGTCAACGGGTCGCGGTGCCAACCCCGCGTCCAGTAGCCACGAGTGCCGCCAGTACCTGCCACCCAAGCGACCCCAGCACCGTCGACCTGGACGTCGTGGGTCATGTGGGTCTCGCCCTGGTTTCGGTTGAGATCCACGAAAGTGGGCAACGTCTTCGGGTTGCGTGGGTCGCGGATGTCGGTCACGAAGACCTTGCCGGACCTGCGGTACGTGTCCGGGTCGGTGGACGGGGTGCCGTCGTAGCCGGTCGTCCACAGGTACTGGCAGTCGTTGATGCACGTGGTGATGTGGCCGGTGCCCATCGGGGCGAAGTTCAGCAGTTCCAGGTTCGCCGGGTCGGCGGCCGAGATCAGGTAGACGCCGGTGGGGCGCTCGTTGCCCGGCTTGCGGCCGAAGGCGCTGCGCTCGCGGGCCAGGAAGACGAGCTTCCGCTTGGCGTCGACGGTGACGTCCTCGTTCTCCCAGAAGCGCTGCGCCGGGTCGTCGCCGGGCAGGGCCAGCTCCTGCTTGGTGAGGTGGTCGAGGAAGACCGGGTGGTCGGTGTCGGTGACGTCGTAGGTCTTGAGGCCCCACGTGCCGCTGACGAACATCACGTCCCGGTGCCGGTACTGCACGAAGTTGATGGCGATCGCGCCCTCGGTCTCCGGGATCGCCGCGCGCAGCTCGACGTTCTTGGCCGCCGCGGGCAGCGGCGCCTTGCCGTCGTCGGTGACCACGACGGGCGCCGCGGCGGCGGTGCTCTGCCCGGCGAAGCCGATCATCAAGGCGACGACGGCCCCTGCCAAAACCCTCATGCCGCCACTCCTTTCCGTGATGGGGTCATCGCGGAGCGTGGCAGGTCCGCGAAGCGCGCCACCACCTCCGATCGGCTAGCGTTGCCGGCCGTGGCACTGGAGCAGGCGACCGTGAGCGCGCACCACCCGGACGGTTCGGCGACCGTGCTGCGCGACGACGGCGTCCTCGTGGACGTGCCGGCGGCGGCCGTGACCGAGGGCGGGTGGCGGGTGCTGAGGGCCGGGCAGCGGGTCGCGTTGGAGCGCTCGGCGGACGGCCGGGTGGCGGTGCTGCGCCGCCCGGTGTGACGCGGAGTTCACCTCCCCGCCGGCTCTGATCAGCGCGGAAGCGCTGTTTGTGCGGAACAATGCCTACTGTGAGCACGGACAACACACCCGAGCAGCCCAAGCGACGCACGAGGACACCGCGGACCCCTCCGGCCGCGAGCACGCCCCGCCGCCGCCCACGACCGGCCGTCCGTCGCACCACGCGGGGCGCTCCGCAGGCGGAGACGCCGCAGCGCCCCTTCCCCAGCTCGCCCCCCGCGGTCACGGCGGCGGCCCAGGAGCAGGACCTGCCCGACGACCGGTACTTCAACCGGGAACTGTCCTGGCTGGACTTCAACGCCCGCGTGCTGGCGCTGGCCGAGGACTCCTCCCAGCCGCTGCTGGAGCGGGCGAAGTTCCTGGCGATCTTCGCGTCCAACCTCGACGAGTTCTGGATGGTCCGGGTCGCGGGTCTCAAGCGGCGTGACGAGACCGGCCTGTCGGTGCGCAGCGCGGACGGGCTCACCCCGCGCGAGCAGCTGGCGGCGGTGTCCAAGCGCACCCAGGAACTGGTCGAGCAGCACGCCCGCGCGTTCCTCGACCACATCCAGCCGGAGCTGGAGAAGCACGGCATCAGCATCGTCAACTGGACGCAGCTGACCGACTTCGAGAAGCTGCGGCTGTCGAACTACTTCACCGACCAGGTGTTCCCGGTCCTCACGCCGCTGGCCGTGGACGCCGCGCACCCGTTCCCCTACATCTCCGGCCTGTCGCTGAACCTGGCCGTGACCGTGCGCGACCCCGAAGGCGGCGCGGAGCGGTTCGCGCGCATCAAGGTGCCCGACAACGTGCCCCGGCTGGTACGGGTGGAGTCCGACCGCACCAGCGAGACGGCCACGTTCCTGCCGCTGGAAGAGCTCATCACCGCGCACATGGGCGAGTTGTTCGCGGGCATGGACGTCATCGAGTGCCACGCCTTCCGGGTCACCCGCAACGCCGACCTGGAGGTCGAGGAGGACCAGGACGAGGACCTCCTGAAGTCCCTGGAGCGGGAGCTGGTGCGCCGCCGGTTCGGTCCGCCGGTGCGGCTGGAGATCGCCGGCGACATGACCGACCACATGCTGGAGCGGCTGCTGCGGGAGCTGGAGGTGGACCCGCACGACGTGGTCCAGGTGCCCGGCCTGCTGGACCTGTCGTGCCTGTGGCAGCTCTACAGCGTGGACCGCAAGCAGCTCAAGGACGCGCCGTTCGTGCCGGCCACGCACCCGGCGTTCGGCGAGCGGGAGACCCCGAAGAGCATCTTCGCGACCCTGCGCGAGGGCGACGTGCTCGTGCACCACCCGTACGACTCGTTCTCCACGTCCGTGCAGCGGTTCATCGAGCAGGCCGCGGCCGACCCGCGCGTGCTGGCCATCAAGCAGACGCTGTACCGCACCTCGGGCGACTCGCCGATAGTGGACGCGCTGATCGACGCGGCCGAGGCGGGCAAGCAGGTCGTGGCGCTGGTGGAGATCAAGGCGCGGTTCGACGAGCAGGCCAACATCAAGTGGGCGCGGGCGCTGGAGAAGGCGGGCGTGCACGTCGTCTACGGCCTGATGGGCCTCAAGACGCACTGCAAGACCTCGCTGGTGGTCCGGCAGGAGGGCTCGCGGATCCAGCGGTACTGCCACATCGGCACCGGCAACTACAACCCCAAGACCGCCCGCCTGTACGAGGACGTCGGCATCCTGACCGCCGAGCCGACCATCGGCGCGGACCTCACCGACCTGTTCAACGTGCTGACCGGCTACGCCCGCCAGGAGCACTACCGCAGCCTGCTGGTCTCGCCCAAGGGCGTGCGGCGCGGGATCGTGGAGCGCATCGAGCGGGAGATCGAGCTGGCCCGCGCGGGCGAGCGGGCCGGGGTGCGCATCAAGGTGAACTCGCTGGTGGACGAGCAGGTCATCGACGCGCTGTACCGGGCGTCCCAGGCGGGCGTGAAGGTGCAGGTGGTCGTGCGGGGCGTGTGCGCGCTCAAGCCGGGCATCAAGGGGCTGTCGGAGAACATCCACGTGCGCTCGATCCTGGGCCGGTTCCTGGAGCACTCCCGGGTGTTCCACTTCGTCGGGTGCGGCGAGCACTGGATCGGCAGCGCCGACATGATGCACCGCAACCTCGACCGCCGCGTGGAGGTGCAGGTGCGGGTGACCGACCCGAAGCTGACCAACCAGCTCGACGACATGCTGGACTCGGCGCTGGAGCCGAGCACGCGCTGCTGGGTGTTGCAGCCCGACGGCGAGTGGGAGGCGTCCCCGACCGATGGCGGGCGCGTCCGGGACCACCAGACCGAGCTGCTGCGCGCCCACCGCGCGGTGGGGTGAGGCGGGTGATCCGGGCTGCCGGCGCCGTCCTGTGGCGCGACGGCCGAGTCGCCGTCGTGCACCGACCGCGCTACGACGACTGGTCGCTGCCCAAGGGCAAGGTGGACGCGGGCGAGACCGTGCCCGCGACGGCGGTGCGGGAGGTGCTGGAGGAGACCGGGTTCGACGCGGTCCTCGGGCGGTACCTGCACACGGTGTCCTACACCGCGTTCGGCAAGCCGAAGCGGGTGGACTTCTTCAGCGCGCGGGTGCGGTCGGGGTCGTTCGCGCCCAACGACGAGGTGGACGAGCTGCGCTGGCTGCCGGTGGAGGAGGCGGCGGCGCTGGTGACCCGCGACGGCGACCGCGAGGTGCTGGACGTGTTCGCCGCGTCCCCGCCGGACCTGGCGACGCTGCTGCTGGTGCGGCACGCCAAGGCGGGCAAGCGGGACCACTGGGAGGGCGACGACGACCTGCGCCCGCTCAGCTCCGCCGGGTGGCGGCAGGCGGCCGGCCTGCGCGCGCTGCTGCCGCTGTGGGCCCCGGCGCGCGTGCACTCGGCGCCGCGCGTGCGGTGCGTGGAGACCGTGCAGGGGCTCGCGGAGGACATGGGCGTGGGCGTGCTGCTGGAGCCCCGGTTGTCGGAGGAGGGCTACTGGCCCGACCGGGAGGCGGGGCTGGTGCGCCTGCTGGAGATCGCCGACGGGTCCGGCGTGCCGGTGGTGTCCAGCCAGGGCGGGGTCATCCCGGACGTGGTGGCCACCCTGGCGTCCCTGTCGGGGCTGCCGCTGGGCGGGGACGTGCCGTGCAAGAAGGGCAGCGTGTGGGTCCTGTCGTTCCAGCGGCCGGCCCCGGGCTGGTCCACATCGGACACCACCGGGACCTGGCCCCGGCTGGTCTCGGCCCATTACCTGCCGACCCCGCTGGCCACCCCGGTGCCCTGACCGGCACTCCGGTGCCATAACCGCCCTTTCGCGGAGAAGAGGGCCGTCCCCGAGCGCGGGGCGGCCCTTTTTCGTGCCTGAGCGGCTTTCTGCGGGGCCTTCGGAATGCCGCCGCCCACCGCCACCGGTTCGGCGGATCAAGGGCCTCGACGGCCCGCACAGCGCCGCCCGCGCTCCTCGGGGGCATTGCGCCGAAAGGGTGGCGGAAAGGCTGGGGGAAAACACTCAGGGGCCGGTGCGCGTCCGCACCGGCCCCTGGGGGTGTTCGTTCACGTGCACGGCCGGGCGCGCGCCCGGCCGGTTCTCACTTCTTGGCCGCGGTCTTCCGGGCGGCCGGCTTCTTGGCAGCCGCCGTCGTGGTCGACTTCGCCGCCGTCGCCTTGGCGGCGGCCGGCTTCTTGGCCGCGGTGGTGGTGGACTTCGCCGCCGTCGCCTTGGCCGGGGTCGCCTTGGCCGCGGTGGCCTTGGCGGCGGCCGGGGCCTTGGCGGCGGTGGCCTTGGTGGCCGCCGCGGTGGTCCGGCGCGTGGCCGGGGCCTTCGTCGCCGCAGCGGCGGTGCGCGTACCGGTGGCGGCGGCGCGCGTGGTGCGCGTCGTCGTGGTGCGCGCGGTCGTGCTGCGGGTGGCGGGTGCCTTGGTCGACGCGGCGGGCTTGGCCGCGGTGGACGCGGCCGGCTTCGCGGCGGCGACCTTCGGCAGCTTCTTCGTGCCGCTGATGACGTCCTTGAACGTCGAACCCGCGCGGAACGCGGGCACGTTGGTCTTCTTGACCTTGACGGTCTCACCGGTGCGCGGGTTGCGAGCGGTGCGGGCCGCACGGGCACGCTTCTCGAAGACACCGAAGCCGGTGATGTTGACCTTCTCGCCCTTGTGGACGCTGCGGACGATGACGTCGACGAGCCCGTCGACGGCAGCGGCGGCGTTCTTCTTGTCGCCCAGGCGCTCGGCGAGCGCCTCGATGAGCTGGGCCTTGTTCACCTTCAGTCCCTCCCAGGACGCTCACGGCCCTAGTCGGGCCGACTGAAGGCCACGGTAAGCCCAAATGCAAGGAAATACCAATCGCCACGCCAGATTTTTCGTTGTGGCGTGGGCAATTACGTCCTGTCGAGGGACGCCCCGGGAGGCTTCACGGCCCCGGCCCGGACCGGATTCCCGCTGATAGAAGGGGGAATCCGGCCCGGGAACTCACCTCACGGGGGCCGGAACGGTGGTGGGCAGCCAACCCGCCCGGTTCCGCTCGAACGTGGTGATGTCGTCGGCGTGGCGCAGGGTCAGGGCGATGTCGTCCAAACCCTCCAGCAGCCGCCAGCGGGTGTACTCGTCGATGGTGAAGGGGGCGGTGAAGTCCTTCGCCACAACCGTCTTCGCGGCCAGGTCGACGGTCACCTCGGTGCCCGGCTCGTTCTCCAGCAGCTTCCACAGCAATTCGACATCGGACTGCTCGCACTGCGCGGCCACGAGGCCCTGCTTGCCCGAGTTGCCCCGGAAGATGTCGGCGAACCGGGAGGAGATGACCACCCGGAAGCCGTAGTCCATCAACGCCCAGACGGCGTGCTCGCGGGACGAGCCGGTGCCGAAGTCGGGGCCCGCGACGAGCACGCTGCCGGCCCGGAACGGTTCCTGGTTGAGCACGAACTGCTCGTCACCGCGCCAGGCGGCGAACAGGCCGTCCTCGAACCCGGTGCGGGTCACGCGCTTGAGGTAGACGGCCGGGATGATCTGGTCGGTGTCCACGTTGGACCTGCGCAGGGGGACGCCGACGCCGGTGTGGGTGGTGAACGCTTCCATGTCGCTTGGGCTCCTCAGACCAGGTCGGCGGGCGAGGACAGGGTGCCGCGCACGGCCGTGGCGGCGGCCACGAGTGGCGAAACCAGGTGGGTGCGGCCACCCTTGCCCTGCCGGCCCTCGAAGTTGCGGTTGGAGGTGGACGCGCTGCGCTCGCCCGGCTTGAGCTGATCGGGGTTCATGCCCAGGCACATCGAGCACCCGGCCTGCCGCCACTCGGCGCCCGCCGCGAGGAACACTTCGTGCAGTCCTTCGGCTTCGGCCTGTGCCCGCACCCGCATGGACCCGGGCACGACGAGCATCCGGACGCCGTCGGCCACCTTGTGGCCCTTCAGCACGTCCGCGGCGGCGCGCAGGTCCTCGATGCGGCCGTTGGTGCACGAGCCGAGGAAGACGGTGTCGACGTGGATGTCGCGCAGCGGGGTGCCCGCCTCCAGGCCCATGTAGGTCAGCGCCTTCTCGGCGGCCACGCGCTCGTTCTCGTCGACGATGGTCTCCGGGTCGGGGACCTTGTCGCCCAGCGGCAGGCCCTGGCCCGGGTTGGTGCCCCACGTGACGAACGGCGTCAGCTCGTCGGCGTTCAGGAAGACCTCGGCGTCGAAGGTCGCGTCGTCGTCGGTGCGCAGCGACTTCCAGTACTCGACGGCCGTGTCCCAGTCTGCGCCCTGCGGGGCGTGCGGGCGGCCCTCGATGTAGTCGAAGGTCGTCTGGTCGGGCGCGATCATCCCGGCGCGGGCGCCGGCTTCGATCGACATGTTGCAGACGGTCATGCGGGCTTCCATCGACAGCGCCTCGATCGCGCTGCCCCGGTACTCCAGGACGTAGCCCTGGCCGCCGCCGGTGCCGATCTTCGCGATGACCGCGAGGATGACGTCCTTGGCCGTCACGCCGGGCTGGAGGGTGCCCTCGACGGTGATCGCCATCGTCTTGAAGGGTTTCAGCGGCAGCGTCTGGGTCGCCATCACGTGCTCGACCTCGGACGTGCCGATGCCGAACGCCAGCGCGCCGAACGCGCCGTGCGTGGAGGTGTGGCTGTCACCGCACACGACGGTCATGCCGGGCTGCGTGAGACCGAGCTGCGGGCCGACGACGTGGACGATGCCCTGCTCGAAGTCGCCCATCGGGTGCAGCCGCACGCCGAACTCGGCGCAGTTCTTGCGGAGCGTCTCGACCTGGGTGCGCGACACCGGGTCGGCGATCGGCAGCTCGATGTCGATCGTCGGGACGTTGTGGTCCTCGGTGGCGATCGTCAGGTCGGGGCGGCGGACCGGGCGGCCCGCCAGGCGCAGCCCGTCGAAGGCCTGCGGGCTGGTCACTTCGTGCAGCAGGTGGAGGTCGATGTAGAGCAGGTCCGGCTCCGCGCCACTGCCGTGGCGCACCACGTGTGCTTCCCACACCTTCTCCGCGAGCGTGCGGCTCATCGCTTCTCCCAGGATCTGGACAGTCGATAGATCTGGACTTCCCAGACAGTGGGAAGTTAGTATCGGCTTGTGGGACAGCATAGCGGGATCGGCGTGCTGGACAAGGCAGTGGCCGTCCTGAACGCCGTCGCAAAGGATCCGTGTGGGCTCGCCGAGCTGTGCAACCGGACGGGCTTGCCTCGGGCAACCGCGCACCGGTTGGCGGTAGGGCTCGAAGTGCACCGGTTGCTGCGACGGGGTTCCGACGGCCGCTGGCGTCCGGGCGCGGCATTGGCGGAATTGGCGGGCGGGGCCACGGACCCGTTGCTCGACGCGGCGTCCTCGGTCCTGCCGAGGCTGCGCGACATCACCGGCGAGAGCGTGCAGCTCTACCGCCGGGACGGGATGCAGCGGATCTGCGTGTCGTCGGCGGAGCCACCGAGTGGCCTGCGCGACACCGTCCCGGTGGGAGCTCGGTTGCCCATGACGGCCGGGTCGGGCGCGAAGGTCCTGGCGGCGTGGGCGGACCCGGGCACGCAGCGTTCGGTACTGGCCGACGCTGTGTACGGGGAGCGGACTTTGTTGGAGGTGCGACGGCGCGGGTGGGCGCAGTCGGTGGCCGAGCGGGAGCCCGGTGTGGCCAGCGTCTCGGCACCGGTGCGCGACAGCACCGGGTCCGTGGTGGCGGCGGTCTCGGTGTCCGGGCCCATCGACCGGATGGGACGGCGGCCTGGGGCTCGGTGGGCTGCCGACCTCCTGGCGGCGGCGGAGGCGCTCCAGTCGCGTCTGTGACGTCTGTGAGCTTCAGAGAGCCCCCGTGCCTTCCCTCGGCTTGTGCCTGGGGGGCGCGGGGGCTCTTTGGCGTTTCGGGGCTTTGGGAGGCGCAGGCTGGGGTGGCGGGACTTCGGCGGCGCGGGGGGCCGGGGCGAGACTTCGGCGGCGCGGGGCCAGACGCTCCGGCGGCGCGGCGGCGGGTCGTTGGCGGCGCGGCGGCGGGCGGCGCGGCGGACGCGGGGCGGCGGCGCGGCGCAGGGCCAGGGCGGGACTCCGGCGGCGCGGCGCGGGGCAGGAGCGGGGCTTGGCGGGGGCGCTGGCCGGGCGGCAACGCAGGCCGGGCGGCAGCGCGGGGCAGGCAGCAGCGCGGGGCAGGCAGCAGCGCGGGGCAGGCAGCAGCGCGGGGCAGGCAGCAGCGCGGGGTGGGGGGCAGCGCGGGGCTGAGCGGGGCGCGCGGGCGGCCCGCCGGCCGAACTGACAGCCGTGAGGCAGGCGGCCGGTGCGGAGCTGGACTGGGCGAGGCGCGCAGTTGGCGCGGGGTGGGCTGGGCGCGCAGTCGGCTCGGGGCTGGGCGAGGCGTGCGTGAGGCCGGCGGCCGAACTGAGCGCGGTACGGCAGGCAGTCAGCGCGGCTGGGGTTAGCGCGGCAGGAGGGTTGGTGCGGCGGGTTGGTGCGGCGGGTTCGTGCGGCGGCGTTGGCCTCCGGCCCCCGGTTCCATTGTCTCAGGGGGCACCGACAAAAACGCGGCGTGGCGGGCGGAGGAGTAGGACCGCGGGTTGATCGGGGCGGCGCGGGCGGGGTGTGAGGGGCGTCGCTGATCGAAGGGCGTGGAAACGAAGAATCCCCCGGCGCAATCAGCGCCGGGGGATCTTGTTGGTAGCCCCGAAGGGATTCGAACCCTCGCTACCGCCTTGAGAGGGCGGCGTCCTAGGCCGCTAGACGACGGGGCCCTAGGTGTTGATCCCTATCTTAGCAGATCAAGTCATTCAGTTTTTCGCTCTGTCCTGCTTGCCTGCGGTAGCTTACCACATCTCTTTTCCACCGCTTGCAGCTGGGGTACCAGGACTCGAACCTAGACTAACTGAACCAGAATCAGTCGTGCTGCCAATTACACCATACCCCATTGGCTTTCCGATCAACTTCCCCGTCGCCTTGGCTTCGAGGGGCTGTCCGTTCCGCCGGAGAGAATACTAGACCAAGCCCCCGGCGGAACGGAAATCGGGGGTCACGCCGAGGCGGCCGACAGCTCGCAGACGAGGAGTTCGGGCAGCTCAGCGAGGCTGGAGATGGCTCGCACGCCGGTCGGCAGCGACCCTTCGCGCGGGCCCTGGCGGTTCAGCCACACGCCGTGCATGCCGGCGTCTCGGGCGCCTATCGCGTCGGCGTGCAGGCGGTCGCCCACGTGGACGGTGTCACCCAAAGAGACACCCAGGTCCTGGCAGGCGGTGTCGAAGATCACGCGGTCCGGTTTCGCGGCGCCGACTTCGCCTGCGATGAGGACCGTGTCGAAATACTGGGCCAGGCCGAGCGCGGCGATCTTCACGCGCTGGTGGCGGCCGGAAGCATTGCTCACCGCGGCGAGCGGCAGGCCGGCGGCGCGCAGCCATTCCAGGCACGGCACCACGTCCGGGAAAAGCCGCCAGCCCGACGCGAGCACCTCCTGGCGGTGCAGCTCGCGGCGGGTCGCTTCGGCGAGGCTGAGTTCCTCACCCAGCGCGGAGAAGAAGGCGCGGGTGCGGATGTTGCGCATGGACTCGTAGTCGAGCTCGCCGGCGAGCAGCCGCGCGCAGTGTTCGTCGGTGATGCGTTGCCACAGCGACCAGTTGTCGGCGTTGCCGACCATCGCGGCCAGCGCGGCGCGGGACGAGGTGCTGTAGTCGACGAGCGTGTCGTCCACATCGAGGCTCACCGCGCGGATCTCGCCGGTTCTCCGGGGGGTGAAAGTCGGGGCTGCGGTTGTCACCCAGTGAGGCTAGGTGCGCGCAGCCCCCGTCCGACTCGACCAGAGAGGTGATATCTGGCGATTCTTGCACGGTCAAGCACCGTGCAACCGCCCGATCGCACCAGTCAGATTGACCCCAACGCGCGGCGCAATCGCCCGATCGAGCGATCCCGACCGAGCAACTCCATCGATTCGTACAGCGGTGGCGAGACGGTACGGCCCGTCACGGCAACCCGCACGGGCGCGAACGCCTTGCGCGGCTTGAGGCCCAGTCCGTCCACAAGGGACACCTTCAGCGCGTCCTCGATGGCGGCGGTCGTCCAGTCCCCCAACGATTCCAAGGCGGCGATGCTCGCCTCGAGCACCGGGCGCGCGTCCTCACCCAGCGCCTTGGCCGCGGACTCCTCCTCGGGCCGGAAGGACTCCTCGTCGGCGAACAGGAAGCGCACCATGCCGGCGGCCTCGGACAGCACCACCAGGCGCTCCTGCACCAGGGGCGCCACGCCGCGCAGCGTCGCCAACTGCTCCTCGGACGGGTCCACCAGCACGCCGTCGGCGGCCAGGTAGGGCAGCACGCGGCTGACGAAGTCCTCGGCGGAGAGCGCCCGCAGGTGCGTGGCGTTGATCGCCTCGGCCTTCTTCAGGTCGAACCGGGCGGGGTTGGCGCTGACCTTCTCCAGCGAGAACGCCTCGATCATCTCCGCCACCGAGAAGATGTCCCGGTCGTCGGCGATGGACCAGCCGAGCAGCGCGAGGTAGTTCAGCAGGCCCTCGGGCAGGAATCCGCGGTCGCGGTAGTTGAAGAGGTTCGACTGCGGGTCGCGCTTGGACAGCTTCTTGTTGCCCTCGCCCATCACGTAGGGCATGTGCCCGAAACGCGGGGTGAAATCGGTCACGCCGATTCGCTGCAAAGCGGCATAAAGGCCGAGCTGGCGCGGCGTGGACGGCAGGAGGTCTTCGCCGCGCAGCACGTGCGTGATGCGCATGAGAGCGTCGTCGACCGGGTTGGTGAACGTGTAGAGCGGGTCGCCGTTGGCGCGCACGAGCACCGGGTCGGGCGTCGCGCCGGCCTTGAACGTGATCTCACCGCGGATGAGGTCGTCCCACGTGAAGTCCTCGTCGGGCAGGCGCAGCCGCAGCACGGGCTCGCGCCCTTCGGCGCGGTAGGCGGCCTTCTGCTCGTCGGACAGGTCGCGGTCGAAGTTGTCGTAGCCGAGCTTGGGGTCCTGGCCCGCGGCCTTGCGCCGAGCCTCGACCTCCTCCGGCGTGGAGAACGACTCGTAGAGCTCACCCGCGTCGAGCAGCTTCTTGGCGATGTCCGCGTAGATGTCGCGGCGCTCGCTCTGCCGGTAGGGCGCGTGCGGTCCGCCGACCTCGGGGCCCTCGTCCCAGTCCAGGCCGAGCCAGGCCATCGCTTCCAGCAGCTGCTCGTAGGACTCCTGGGAGTCGCGGGCCGCGTCGGTGTCCTCGATGCGGAACACCATCCGGCCGCCGGTGTGGCGGGCGTACGCCCAGTTGAACAGGGCGGTGCGGATCAGGCCCACGTGCGGCGTGCCGGTCGGTGACGGGCAGAAGCGGACACGGACCTCGGGAGTGACTGCGGATGCGCTCATGACCCGATCAGCGTATCGGCCTTGACCGGAGGGCCTGACAGGAGCATCCTCAAGTTATTCAACCCGTGTTGAAAAGGCGATGCGGACGAGGTGGGGATGATGGTGGAGACGGCGGAGAGGACCACGGTCGCGGTCGTCGGCGGAGGGCCGGCGGGCATGGTGCTGGGGTTGCTGCTGGCACGGGCGGGCGTGGAGGTGACCGTGCTGGAGAAGCACGGCGACTTCCTGCGCGACTTCCGCGGGGACACGGTGCACGCGTCCACGCTGACGCTGCTGGACGAACTGGGCCTGGGGCCGTCGTTCGCGGAGGTGCCGCACCAGCTGGTGGAGAAGATCCAGGTGGTCACGGACGGCGGGACCGCGACTATGGCCGACCTGTCCCGGTTGCCGGGGGCGCACAAGCACATCGCGTTGGTGCCGCAGTGGGACTTCTTGGACCTGCTTGCGGATGCCGGTAAGCGTGAGGCGGCTTTCACGCTGGTGATGAACGCGGAAGTGCTGGGACTGGTGAAGTCTGGGGTAGGGGTAGGGGTAGGGGCGGGCTCGCGGGTGGCCGGCGTTCGGTACCGGGGTGCGGATGGGGTTGAGCGCACGCTTGGTGCGGATCTGGTGGTGGCCGCCGACGGTCGCGGATCGACGGTGCGGAGGGAAGCGGGACTGGCCGTGCGGAAGTTCGGCGTGCCGATGGACGTGTGGTGGTTCCGCATCCCCCGGCACCCGGGCGAGCCGGCGAACGGTCTGGGCCGCTTCTCCCGGGGGTCGGGCCTGGCCATGATTCCGCGTGGCGACTACTACCAGTGCGCCTTCCTGATCCGGAAGGGGTCCAACGAGCAGTTGCGCGCCGAGGGCATCGAGTCGTTCCGGAAGCGGGTGGTGGACCTGGCGCCGTGGATCGGGGACCGGATGGAGACGGTCGAGTCCCTGGACGACGTGAAGCTGCTGGACGTGAAGCTCGACCGGCTGCGGCGGTGGCACGGGGACGGGGTGCTGTGCATTGGTGACGCGGCGCACGCGATGTCGCCCATTGGTGGGGTGGGCATCAACTTGGCTGTGCAGGACGCTGTGGCGGCGGCTCGGGTTTTGGCTGGGCCGGCTCGGCGGGGGGCGTTGACGCCTGAGGTGTTGGCTCGGGTGCAGCGGAGGCGGTGGTTCCCCACTGCTGTGACGCAGGCGTTTCAGCGGCGGGTTCAGGATTCGTTCCTGCGGCGGACGTTGGAGGGGCGTTCTGGTGGAGTGGCTGGTTCCGGTGGGACGAGTGGTCGTATGCCGAGGATGGTTGCGTTGATGCAGCGGTTCCCAGTGCTGCAAGCGGTGCCGGCCTACGTGGTGGCGATCGGGCTGTTGCCCGAGCACGCGCCCCGCTTCGCGCGGCGGGCGCCCGAGCGGATCAGCCGCGACTGATTGTCGGTACCCCGTGGGATAATGGAATCGGGGGCCGGCGGCCGGCCTTCTTGGCCTTCGGGGTGCTCGCTGCGCTTCGCTGTGGCGCTCGCTTCGCTCCCGGTCGCGCTGACGCGCTCTCAAGATCAAAAGCGCCTCGCCGGCGGGCAGGCCGCCAAGGATGGACGGAAGAACAAGGGCGGGGGCTTCTTCCGTCAT
>NZ_JBBEGC010000158.1:8307-14363 GCF_037401995.1 Saccharothrix sp. CCNWYY140 | reverse complement strand
AAGCAAGAAGCCCCCGCCCTTTCTTTTGCTTTGTGTCCATCCTTGGCGGCCTGCCCGCCGGCGAGGCGCTTTTAATCTCTAGACTCGCGCTTCACTTCCCAAATCCACGCTTCGCGGGTCCAAACGCAACGCGCTCCACGCTCGCAAGCTCGAACGCACTCCGCGCTCTCGCGCCGAAAACCCGAGCTAGGCGTACCAGAGACCAGCCAGCTGGCGGTGTGGCGATCAGCGCAGGCTGTTGGCCCAGGTAGCCACCGCAGCGTGGTAGTCCTTGGCGTTGGGCGCGTAGTTGAACGAGTGCCCATACCCCCGCACCACATAAGTGTCCAACCGCACCCCCTCCCCATAATAATGCCCCTCCGACGCCTTCAACCCCTCCGCCGAAGAACAATCCGACCCCAACGGCGGCCCACAGAAGTGCTCATCCCCATCCGCCATCACCAACATCACCGGCGCACGGATAGCCAACGCCGCCGGCAACACATAATTGTTCAGCACAATCGTGTCCACCGGCTCAGCCACCGACACCACGGACTTCGTGCGCTCGTCATCCGCGATCAAATCCTCCTGCACCACCCCAGGCGCATGGAACGAGGAATACCGCGTCCCCGGCGAAGTGGTCAGATACCCCGGATCCAACCCCAAGAACTGCGGCTCCAACGTGGCCGGGATCAAAGAAGCGAACACCGGCACCGCGCTCACCACGTCCAACCGAGGCGTGAACCCGGTCAGCAACACCCCATCCACATCGCGGTACCGACCGGCCTCCAGGATCGAAATCGCCGACCCCAACGAGTGCCCACCGATCAACACCCGGTCGAACCGCCCCCGCATCCGCTGCACCACCCCGTGCATGGCCTCAGCCTCGGTCACGGCCGACACCAAGGCGCTCAGCGGCTTCGAGCTACGCCCGGTCCCCAGTCGGTCCACCGTCAACGTCGCCAAGCCGGCCTGGTTCATGGAGCGGCGGAACGAGTTCTCAGGACGGGTGTCGATGTCCCAGTAGTGGCTGGTGTAGGTCGAACCGGGCACGAGGACCATCACGGTCCGGGCACCCTCAGGGGTGCACAGCCTGCCGTACACGGTCTGGGGCAGCAGCAAGATGCGCACGGGCACGTACACGTCCTCGCACGACACAGGGGACGCCTGCGCCGTTCCAGGCACCGTCAGCACACCTGCCGCCATCAGCACCGCCGCGCACAGCCGGCGGAAACGGGACCAACTCACGCGAAAAAGACCTTCCTCGACATCGACACGGACCACACCGACCACACGGACCGTCAGGTCCTCGGCACCACCGTCAGCAACAGCCCACTCGGATACGGAGCGGTGGTGTACTTCGTGCGCACAGGCTTGCCGGGCACCGGCCGCAGGCGGTACCTCGACGCCACAGTCGCCAAGACGACCACGGCCTCGTTCAACGCGAAGGCATTGCCGACACACTGCCGCGCCCCACCCCCGAACGGGATGTACGCACCCTTGGGCACCCCTGCGGCACGCTCGGGCTGCCACCGATCCGGGTCGAAATAACCCGGATCAGCGAACGTCCGTGGGTCGTGGTGCAGGGCGTCCGGGCTGATGATCACTTCCGCGCCAGCCGGGACGACGAAGCCGTCGAAGTTCACCTCTTCGACGGTTCTGCGCATCAGGATCCAGATCGGGTACCGACGCAGGACCTCCTGCACGACCTGCCTGGTGTACACCAACTTCGGCAGGTCCTCGAACGTCACGACACCCCTGCCCGCGACACCCCTGCCCGCGACACCACGGCCCACGACACCACGGCCCGCCAGCACCTCGTCGACCTCGGCGTGCACCCGGTCCGCGACGTCAGGGCGTCGGGACAGCTCGTGGAACGCCCACGCCAGCGCCAGCGCGGTGGTTTCGATCCCGGCCGATAACAGCCCGACCACCTCGTCGAACACCTGACGGTCGGACATGCCCTCGCCGGTGTCCTCGTCCTGGGCCTGCAACAGGATCGACAGCAGGTCCCCGCGGTCCACGCCCTCCGCTCGCCGGCGTGCGACGACCTCGCCCACGACCGCCTGGATGCGCCCGATGGCCCGGTGGAACCGCCGGTTGGGCGGGATCGGGACCTTCGCCAGCGCGCCCGGTAACAGCGCCATCAGCATGCCGTTCTTGGTCACCTCGAACATCGACCGGCGGATCTCCTCGATCGCGCGCGGGCCGATCTCCGTGGTGAACAGGGCCTCGCCGACGATGGTCACCGCGAGCGCCTGCATGTCGTCCTCGACCACCCGCACCTCGCCGGGGCGCCACGAGTCGACCGCCCTGGTCGCCGCGTCGGCCATGATTTCGGTGTAGCCGGCCAGGCGGTCGCGGTGGAAGGCGGGCTGGACCATGCGGCGCTGCCTGCGGTGGAACGCGCCGTTGGACAGGATCAGGCCGTTGCCCAGGAACGGTTCGAACCGGTCGAACATGATGCCCTTGCGGAATCGCGGGCCGTCCGTGACCAGCACCTGGTGGGTAAAACGAGGACTGGTCACAAAATAGGTCGGCAATGGACCCAGGTCGACTTCCACGATCTCCGCCCGTTCCCGCAAACGTGCGGTGTAGCGATGTCGACCGCGCAACATGGGCAGCGTGTGTCCGAGGAAAGGCAGCCGTCCGGGGGCCACCGGGACGCGCATCGTCGCTCCTCGCGAGGGGCAATTTCGGGACGCACCACGATAGGCGTCATTCAGCGGATGCGCACAGTGCCCGATCGGGTGGCCCGGGGTCACACCGATGGCCCAATCGCACTCGACCGGGCGATCGCTAAACTCGTCACCCCACTACTCGAAGAGGGTGTTCACCGGTGGTCAGACCGGATTGGGTCCCGCAGAGCGTGGACGTTTCCGTGCCGAGCATCGCCCGCGCCTACGACTTCATGCTGGGCGGCGCGCACAACTTCGCCGTCGATCGCGAGATCGCCCTCAAGATCGACAAGATGATGCCCGGCCTGCGCTCCGGCACCCGGGTCAACCGGGCGTTCCTCGGGCGCGCGGTGCGGTTCATGGTCGACCAGGGCGTCCGCCAGTTCCTCGACATCGGGTCCGGCATCCCGACCGTGGCCAACGTGCACGAGGTGGCGCAGGAGGCCGACCCGAGCTGCCGGGTGGTCTACGTGGACCGCGACCCGATCGCCGTGGCGCACAGCGAGTTGATGCTGGCCGACAACGACCGGGCCGAGATCGTCGCGGCCGACCTCCGGGACGTCGACGACGTCCTCGGCAGCCCGGAAGTCCAGCGCCTGCTGGACTTCTCGCAGCCGGTGGGCCTGCTGATGCTGTTGCTGCTGCACTGGGTGCCCGACGAGTCGAAGCCGCGCGAGCTGCTGGCCCGCTACCGGGACGCGCTGCCCTCGGGCAGCTTCCTCGCGATCAGCCACGTCAGCGCCGACACGATGGGCGACCCGCTCCACCGGGCCGCCGAGCTGATCAACACCAGCGGCAGCGCGGACCAGCTGACCATCCGCTCGCACGACGAGATCCTCGACCTGCTGGACGGCTTCGACCTGCTCGACCCGGGCTTGGTCGGGTGCGCCGAGTGGCGGCCGAGCGGTCCGGGCGACATCAGCGACCGGCACGAGATCAACATGCTGCTCTACGCGGCCGTGGGTCGTAAACCGTGAGCATTTCGCATATTGTGATGTCGTGTGACCACAACAATGGGGACGAACCGGACTCGGTAAACTGCCGCGCAACCTGAAGCCAGAGCAGGGCAACGCCGAATGCCTCAACCAGAACGCGGACCACACCACGCCGCAGGGCGCCCGTCGACATCGGATCACACCCCCGATCCGGGCCGCGCACGGGAGCTTTTGGCGCGCAAGTGGGCATACCTGCTGATCACCTCCGACGTCCTCCAGCACACGAAATCCGAACTGGACGCCGAATTGTCCCGACGCCTCGACCGGATCTGCGCGCTGCTGCTCGCGGAACCCTTCGACCCGGCACCGCTGGAAGAACTCGGCGAGCAGTTCGTGTCCCTGGGGTACCTGACCGAGGACGGATTGCGCCGCACCACCGAGGTGCTCGGCCGGGGCCTGCTCGCGCTGCCCGAATTCCAGCCGACCGAGCGGGTCGCCGAGCGGGTCGCGGTGGGGCTGGGCGCGTTCGCCACCGGGTTCGCCGCGGCGACCAGGCGGTCGGTGTTCGACCAGCAGGAGGCGCTGCGGCTGTCGCTGCTCAAGGCGGTGCGCGACGCGAAGTGGCGGCTGCGGGAGAGCGAGGCCCGGTTCGACGAGGTGGTGACGTCGTCGTCCAGCGGCGTGCTGATCCTCGACCTGGACGGCACGCCGGTGCGCGCGAACGCCGCCGTCGGCGAGATCCTCGGCTACACGCCCGCCGAGCTGGCCGAGCTGACCCTGTTCGACCTGGTCGACGCCGACTCGGCGGACGCGCTGCGGGAGACGATGGACGAGTTGCTGCTGGGCGGCCCGGACCGGATCCGGCAGTCGCACCGGCTGCTGCGCAAGGACGGCGACGTCGCCCGCATCACGCTGACCACCTCGCTGCTGCCCGGCGAGGAACCCGGCACCGGCCACTTCGTGACCGTGGTCGAGGACGGCACCGAGCTGATGCTGTTGCAGGGCGAGCTGAACCGGCAGGCGTTGCACGACGTCCTGACCGGCCTGCCGAACCGGCAGTTCTTCACCACCCACCTGGAGGCCGCGCTGCGGCGCGCCGACCCCGTGCACGGCGTCACGCTGCTGCACCTGGACCTCGACGCGTTCGGCATGGTGTGCAACAGCCTGGGCGGCCGGGCCGGTGAGCGCGTGCTGGTGCACGTCGCCCAGCGGCTGAGAGCCGTGGTGGCGCGGGAGAGGGCGATGGTCGCCCGGTTCGAGGGCGACGAGTTCGGCATCCTCGTGGAGAACACCGCGCGCACGCCGGAGGTGGCGCGGATCGTCGCCGCCATCAACGCCGAGCTGTCCGAGCCGCTGTTCGTCGACGGGCACGGCATCGCGGTGTCGGTGAGCACCGGCGTGGTGTTCCGCCCGCCGCACGACACCGAGCCCGCGGAGCTGCTGCGGTCGGCCGACCAGGCGCTGCGCCGGGCCAAGGCGGGGCGGCGCGGGCAGTGGGAGCTGTTCCACCCGTCGCGGGACCTGGCGGACCGGCGGGCGCAGGCGCTGGCCGTGGGCATGCCGGGCGCGTGGGAGCAGGGCGAGATCTCGGTGCGGTACCGGCCGGTGGTGGCGCTGTCGGGCGGGGTCGTCGGCCTGGACGCGCTGCTGCGCTGGGACCGGGAGCAGCCGCTGGAGCACGACGCGTGCGTGGAGCTGGCCGAGCAGACCGGCCTGGTGCTGCCGCTGGGCGAGTGGGTCCTGCGGACCGCCGCCGACCAGGCGCGGTGGTGGGGCGACGCGGTGCTGACCGTGGGCCTGACCGCCGTGCAGTCCGCCGACGCGGACCTGGAGGCGCGGGTCGTGCGGGTGCTGGAGGACACCGGGCTGCGGCCGGACCGGCTGGTGGTCGGGATGCCGGTGGGCGTGCTGTCGGTGTCCGACGCCGCCGAGAACCTGACCGTGCTGGCCGACATGGGCGTGGGCACCGCGCTGCACGACTTCGCGCTCGGCCCGGACGACCTCGCGGCGGCGGAGGCGTTGGGGGTGCGGCGGGTCCGGGTGGCACGGCGGCTGGTGGACCGGCGGACGTCCTACGTCGCGGCGCTGGTGGCCGCGGTGCGGGCGGGCGGTGCGGTCGTGGAGGTCGACGGGGTGCGCACGGACGAGCAGGCGCGGTGGTGGCGGGCGGCCGGCGCGTTCGCCGGGTGCGGTCCGCACTTCGGCGCGGCCGTCGCGGCGGCCGACGCGGTGACGCACTTCCGCTGATCCCGGCGGCCGATCGGGCTATGGCCCTCGCTGCGGACGGGTGAGGCCCGTTCCAGCGCTGGTCGGAGATCCCGTCCCGGGACTTCACGGCCTGACCCCGGCGGTCGCGTTCGACGAGCTGGTGGCCCGCGCCGAGCGGCAGCGGCAGCGCCCTTCCGGCGGCAGGTGGGGTCACAGGTTCGGCGCGCGGTCGGCTCAAGGGCGGGGACGGCGGGGG
>NZ_JBBEGC010000158.1:0-8207 GCF_037401995.1 Saccharothrix sp. CCNWYY140 | reverse complement strand
CGCAGGCGGGGTGGGGCGCAGGCGGGGTGGGGCGCAGGCGGGGTGGGGCGCAGGCGGGGTGGGGCGCAGGCGGGGTGGGGCGCAGGCGGGGTGAGGGCTGATCACAGCAGGGCCGCGGCCAAGGCGACCGCGGGCGGTAGGAACTGGCCGAGTGCGCCGGTCCAGCCGGTGCCGCGCGGGCGGCCCAGGGCCAGGGCGTCGGAGATCGCCAGCACGATGCCGGCCAGTGCCATGAACGCGCAGGTGTAGAGCACGAGCGCGCGGCCGGCGGTCTCGGCGCCGGTGTGCAGCAGGACCAGGCCGAGAATCGTGCCGCCGCCCAGGAACAGGTTGTAGAAGCCGACGTTGAACGACCACAGCCGGATCGCCGGCAGGTCCTTCGTCGCGAGCTTGAAGACGCCCCGGTGGACGGCGGGCCGGTCCATCAGGAACGACTCGAACACCCACACCACCACGTGCACCAGGCCCGCCACCCCGGCGGCGACCTGCGCGACGGCGTTCACGACCAGCCCCCGACGGTGACGCCGTGCCGGCCCGCGGCCTCGGCGAGCGGCCTGCCGGTCGGGTCCGGGGAGACGGCGGCGTTGAGCAGAGTGGTCATGTCGTCGAGGGTGTGCGCGGCGGGTGCCGCCTTCCATCCCGGAAATGTGGGATGCCCGCACGGCCCGGCCGGCGCGCATACTCGCTGTCGTGTGGGAAGGCCGGGCACGCTCCGCGCGGCGCGAGGTCGCCGCCCTCGCCTCGGCCGGCCTCGGGGTCGCCGAGCTGCACACCGCCGCCATCGAACTGGTCGACCGGGTGGTGCCGACCGAGCTGACCTGCTGGGCGTCGCTGGACCCGGACACGGTCGTGATCAGCAGCATGACCAGCGGCGCGGCCCGCATCCCGCAGCGCTTCGAACCCCTGCTGGCGACCTTCGAGTACGACGGCCGCCAGCCGCACGCGTTCGCCGAGCTGGCCCGGCGGCCGGTGCCGGCGGCGCGGCTGTCCGAGCTGCCCGACCGCGACCGCGCGCGCAGCGGCCGGCTCAACGAGGTGTGGCGGCCGTTGGGGCTCGCGCACGAGCTGCGGGTGGTGTTCCGGGTGGACGGTGCGTGCTGGGGCGCGGCGGGCCTGGTCCGGCGCGGCGAGTTCAGCGACCGGGAGGTCGAGTTCGTCCTGTCCGTCGCGCCCGCGCTGGCGTCGGCGACCCGGTTGGCGGCGCGGTTCGGGGGCGGTGGTCCGGACGAGCCGCCCGGGATCGTCGTGGTGGGCGGTGACGGTCGGGTGCGGGGCGCCACCGGTGCGGCGCGGGCCTGGGAGCGGGAGTTGGACGAGATCGCGCCCGGCCGGTTCGCGGTGCTGGTGCGGGCGGCGGTGGTCGGGGCGCGGGCGTCGGCGGCGGGCACCTTCCGGGCGCGGGTGCGGGACGCGGCGGGTGGCTGGGTGCGGTTGTGCGCGGACCGGCTGGTGGGCGCGGACGACGACGAGGTGGCGGTGACCGTCGCGCGGGCGTCCGGTGAGGACCTGTTGGCGCTGCGGTGCGCGGCCTACGGGTTGACCGCGCGCGAGCGCGAGGTGTGCGACCAGGTCATCGCGGGTCTGTCCACTGTGGACATCGCGGATCGGCTGGACATCTCCGCCCACACCGTGCAGGACCACTTGAAATCGGTGTTCGCCAAGCTGGACGTGCGCAGCCGGGGCGGCCTTGTTGCCACCTTGCGGCGGGAACAAGTGGGCGACTGAAGGTCAAGCGACGATCGACGGGGTCGGATCGGCCGGGGTGTGGGTCATCATGACGCGGGCTTCGTCCCCATCCCTGCACGGAGGACTCCGCATGTTCCAGAAATCCCCGGCCGGGCGCACCCGCAGCGCCCTGCTCACCGGCGCTCTCGCCGTCGGCGCCCTGATCGTCCTCGGGCCGACGGCCGACGCCGGTGGCGCCGTCGCGGCCCGCTCCGCCGACTGCGTCACCGAGGGCCAGTCCGCCGCGCGCGGCAAGCCCGGCACCACCGGCCAGGACCGCAACGAGATCAGCCAGGCCGAGGCCGAGGCCATGAACCGCGACCTGCGCGAGCGCGTGGCGGCGGCGAAGGCGTCCGGCGACCTGACCGCGGCGGCCGGCGGCACGATCCAGGTCGTGTTCCACGTGGTCACCGGCACCGGCGGCGTCGGCAACGTCTCCGACACCACGATCGCCGAGCAGATCAAGGTGCTCAACGCGGGCTTCGCGGGCTCGGAGGCGCCGGGCGTCGCCGCGAACACCGGCTTCACGTTCGTGCTCCAGCAGACCAAGCGCTGGTCCAACAACACCTGGTTCACCGGCGCGGACCGCTCGCGCGTGGAGAAGCAGATGAAGAGCGCGACCCGGGTGGGTGGCGCGTCGACCCTCAACGTGTGGTCGGTGGACATCGACGGCCTGGGCTACGCGACCTTCCCCAGTTGGTACGACCGCAGCCCGCAGCTCGACGGCGTGGTGATCGACTGGACCAGCGTGCCCGGCGGTTCCGCGACCAACTTCGACCTGGGCAAGACCCTGACCCACGAGGTCGGCCACTGGATGGGCCTGTGGCACACCTTCCAGGGCGGCTGCACCGCGACCAACGACGAGGTCGCCGACACCCCGGCCCAGTCCAGCTCGACGTCGGGCTGCCCGGAGGGCCGCGACTCGTGCACGCTGCCGGGCCTGGACCCGATCCACAACTACATGGACTACTCCTACGACTCTTGCTACAACCAGTTCACGCCTGGCCAGAACACCCGCATGCAGAACGCTTGGACGGCGTACCGCGCGGGCAGGTAGGCACTGTTCGCTCTGGGAAAGGTCCCTCGCCTCGTGCGGGGGACCTTTCGCTGTTCGGCGCTGGGACACGCGCAAGATCACCCGATGGGCGGAACCTGGCCGGTCCGGGGGCTGGTTGTCGTCGGTTCGAGATGTGGTGAACCATGACGACCCCTCACCGACTCCGTGTAGTTTTGGAAATGACCGTGCGCCCGGCTACTGGGAGCGGGCTTGCGGGCGGCGGACCCGGAAGCCAGGAGCCAGGGTGGAGTTTCGGATTCTCGGGCCTTTCGAGGTGCACGGCACGAACGGCAGGGCGCGGCTGGGTGGTGCGAAGCAGACCGCGCTGCTCGCCACGCTCACCGCCCAGGCCAACCGGCTGACCACGGTGGACCACCTCGTCGAGTCGACGTGGGCGGACGCGCCGCCGGCCGGGGTCACCGCGGCGGTGCACACGTACGTGTCGCGGTTGCGGCGGGCGTTCGACGCCGTCGAGCCGGACGGTGGGGCTCGGATCGTCACGCGGCCCACCGGGTACCTGTTGCGGTTGGCGCCGCACGAGTTGGACCTCGAGGTGTTCCGCGGGCACGTCTCCCGCGGGCGGGAGGCCGCGGCCGGGGGTCGGTATGCCGAAGCCTCCGCCGAGCTCAACGCCGGGCTCAAGCTGTGGCGCGGACCGGCCTTCGTCGACGTCCTGTCCGATCTGCTGCACCGGACCGAGGCGCCGCGGCTGACCGAGGAAAGGCTCGGCGCGTTGGGGCGGCGCATCGACGCCGACCTCGAACTGGGCCGCCACGCCGACCTGGTCGGCGAGCTGCGGGCGTTGACCGTCGAGCACCCGCTGCGCGAGCAGTTCTGGGGGCAGCTCATGCTCGCCCTCTACCGGGACGGCCGCCAGGCCGAGGCGCTCCAGACCTACCAGGAGGTCCGCACGCTGCGGATCGACCAGCTCGGCATCGACCCCGGCCCCGAGCTCCAGCAGCTGCACCAGGCGATCCTGGCCAACGAACCCGCGCTCAACGAACCCGCGTCCGCGCCGGCGCCGCGCACCATGCCGCCGCCGATGCAGCTCCCCGCCGACATCGTGGGCCTGGTGGGCCGCGAGCGCGTCGCGGACGAGGTGACCGACGTGCTGTGCTCGGGGCACGACGCCCTGCCGATAGCAGTCCTGTCCGGCCTGCCCGGCGTCGGCAAGACCGCGCTGGCCACGCACATCGCGCACCGCCTGCGAAAGCGCTTCCCCGACGGCCAGCTCTACATGAACCTGCGCGGCTACGCGCAGACCGAGCCGGTCACGCCGACCCGCGTGCTGGCGCGGTTCCTGCGCTCGCTGGGCCTCTCCCCCGACCTGGTGCCGTTGGACGTCGACGAGCAGGCGGCGGTGTACCGGTCGCTGCTGGCCGACAAGCAGGTGCTGGTCGTGCTGGACAACGCCAACGCCGCCGAGCAGGTCCGCCCCCTGCTGCCCGCCGACCCGGGCTGCGCGGTGCTGGTGACCAGCCGCGACCCGCTGTCCGGCCTGGCCGTGCGGGAGGGCGCGATCCGGTTCGACCTGGACGTGCTGTCCCCGCCGGACGCCTACGCGCTGCTGGTCTCGCTGCTGGGTCCGGGGTTGGCCGCCGAGGGCGAGGTGCTGGACGAGCTGGCCGCGCTGTGCGGGTACCTGCCGCTGGCGTTGCGCATCGCCGCCGCGAACCTGACCGCCCGCGTGCCGAGCACGTCCGTGCGCGAGTACGTGGAACGGCTGCGGGCCGGGAACCGGCTGGCCGCGCTGGCCGTGGAGAACGACGAGCAGACCGGGGTGCGGGCCGCGTTCGACCTGTCCTACGAGTCGCTGCGGCCGGCGGCGGCGCGGTTGTTCCGGATGGCCGCCCTGGTGCCCGGCCCGGAGTTCACGCCGCACGCGGCGGCGGCGCTGGTGGGCACCGACCCGGCGCGGGCGCGGGAGCTGCTGGGCGTCCTCGCCACCGCCGCCCTGGTGCAGGAGGCCGGGCCGGACCGGTACCAGCTGCACGACCTGGTCCGCGACTACGCCCGCCAGCGCGGCCTGTCCGAGGACGACGAGGCCACCCGCACGGCCGCGTTCGAACGGCTGCTGTCGCACTACTTCCGCGCGACCCGCACCGCGTCCGGCCTGATCGAGCCGATCCGCAAGCCCCCGGAGGAGCCCGCCGGGCTGCGCGAGACGGCGGTGCCGGAGCTGAAGGACCGGGCCACGGCGACGGCGTGGTTCGAGCAGGAGTACCCGAACCTGCACGCGGCCGTCGACCACGCCGCCGAGCACGGGCCGCACCGGTTCGCGTGGCACCTGGCGGACGCGATGTCCTCGCCGCTGGCGCTCGCGCCCCGGTTCGGCGAGTGGGTGACGGTGAGCCGGACCGCGCTGGGCGCGGCGCGCAAGGCCGGTGACCAGGCGGGCGAGGCGATCACGCTGGTCAGCCTGGGCCACGCGTACAACACGACCGGCCGCATGACCGACGCGATCGACACGCTGGAACGGGCGCTGGAGCTGTACGTCCGGCTGGACCGGCCGGTGTACCAGCTGCCGTGCCACCACACGCTGGGCATGTCGCTGATGTGGACCGGGCGGCTGGCGGAGGCGTGCGAGCACTTCAAGCGCACCATCGAGCTGACCGAGACGGTGGACGTCGGCTACTACCGGGCGGGCGCGGTGCACGGCCTGGGCGTGGCCTACCGGTACCAGGGGCTGCTGCCGGAGGCGCTGGAGCAGCTGCTGACGTCGGTGTCGCCGGAGCCCGCGCCGGACGAGTCGTACGTGCAGGTGTCGTGGCGGTTCAGCCTCGGCCTGACCTACCGGGACCTGGGCCGCTTCGACGAGGCCGTGCACCAGCTCGGGGCGACCTTGGCCGCGTACGAGCGGATGGGCAACGCGTTCGGCACCAGCCGGTGCCTGGTGGCGCTGGCGGGCGTGCACGCGTGGCACGGGCAGACCGCCGAGGCGCTGGTCGCGGGGCAGCGCGGGCTGGACCTGAGCCGGCAGGTCAAGCACCGGCGGACCGAGGTGGACGCGTTGAACGTCCTCGGGTCGGTGCACGCGTCCCAGGGCCGGCACGACCGGGCGCGGACCCACCACGCGGAGGCCAAGGCGATCGCCGGCACGATGGGCCCGTACCTGTTCGGCCTCCTGGAGGCGGAGATCGGGTTGGCGTCCACGACCACGACGCTGGGCGACCTGCGCGCGGCGCGGCGGCACGCGGAGATCGCCCTGACCCGCATCCGCGAGAGCGGCTTCCGGTTGCACGAGCCCGCCGCCCACCTGGCGGTGGCCGGGGTCGAGCTCGCGGCGGGAGACCAGGTCCGCGCCGCCGCGCACGCCGAGGACGCCCTGTCCGCGGCCCGCGAGACGACGAGACCGGCCTGGGAGGAACGCGCGCGGTCCCTGCTGGACCGCCTGCACGTGCCGGCGGCCAACCGGCCGGCGGAGCACTGAACAACCCTTCTCGACGAGAAGATCGGGGATCATGAGCGCGCCTGACGCGTCGCCGATCACGCTGGACGACGACTTCGTCCAGCGGCGGCACGACTTCTACCAGCAGCTGCGGCAGGACAGCCCGGTGCGCAGGGCGACCCTGCCCAACGGGCTGCCGGTGTGGCTGGTCACCCGCCACGCCGACGCCCGGGAAGCCCTGGCGAGCCCCTTGCTCAGCAAGGACTCCCAGCGCGCCGCACCGCTGCACGACGAGCAGGAGGAGCGGGGTGTCCAGGTCACCCGACTGGCGAAGATCCTCCAGTCCCACATGCTCAACCTGGACCCGCCCGACCACACGCGCCTCCGCAAGCTGGTGACCAGCGCGTTCACCCAGCGCCGCGTGGAACTGCTGCGGACGTGGGTCGAGGAGGTCACCGACGGCCTGCTGGACGGCCTCGCCGGCCGCGCCGAGGTGGACCTGCTGGCGGAGTTCGCCTTCCCGCTGACCGTGACCGTGATCGGCGAGCTGTTCGGCGTGCCGGCCGACGAACGCGCGGGCTTCCGGGAGATGTCCGACGGCATCGCGTTCGGCGGCACTCCGGAGGCGATGGGCGCGGCGTCCGCCCGGATGGCTGATTACTTGGCGGACCTGGTCGCCCGCAAGCGCGACAGCGCCGACGACGACCTCCTGTCGGCCTTGATCCGCGCCCGCGACCTGGACGACCGGTTGGACGAGGACGAACTGGTCGCGTCGGCGTTCCTGATGCTGACGGCGGGCTACGAGTCCACCGCGCAGTTCATCGGCAACGCCGTGCTGACCTTGGTCGGCCACCCGGAACAGTTGGCCCTGTTCAAGTCCGACCCGGCTCACCTGGTCGGCGCGGTGGAGGAATTGCTGCGTTTCGAGGGTCCGGGCACGATGACGACCCTGCGCTTCACCACCGAGCCCTTGACGTTGGGCGGCGTGGAGATCCCGGCGGGCGAGTTCGTCGTGGTACTGGTGGGCGTGGTGAACCGCGACCCGGCCCAGTTCCCCGACCCGGACCGCCTGGACATCACCCGAGCCGACAACCGACACCTGGCATTCGGCCACGGCGTCCACCGCTGCCTGGGCGCACCGCTGGCCAGGCTGGAGGGCCAGGTGGCCCTGGGCAGGTTGTTCGAGCGCTACCCGGGCCTGGCGCTGGCCGTGCCCCCGGAGTCGTTGCGCTGGAAGGACAGCATCCTGTTCCACGGCCTCGACGCGCTGCCGGTGACCCCCAACCCGAAGGAGACCCAGTGACCACCCCGGACGAGCGGTTCGCCCACGCCGCAACTCCCGACCAGTTATCCCGAACCGTAGACGCGGCAAGGTCCAACGGCTTCACGGTGGAGGTCGTCGACACCATCGCCGAGGCCCGAAAGCTGGTCACCGACCAGCTACCGGTTGACAAGACCATCTTCACCGCCGCCAGCGAAACCCTGCGCCTGTCAGGAATCGCAGAGGACATCGACCGATCAGGTCGTTTCGTGTCCGTGCGGGCACAGTTGGAATTGGACGGCGTCGACCGGGATCCGAACCAGGTCCGCCTCCGGACGGCTACGCCTGATGTGGTGGTCGGCAGCGTCCATGCGGTGACCGAGCAGGGGCATCTGGTGGCGGCCTCGGCTACGGGTAGCCAGTTCGCGCCTTACGCTTTTGGTGCGGGGCAAGCGGTGTGGGTCGTGGGGGCGCAGAAAGTCGTGCCGGACCTGGAGACCGCGTTGACGCGCATCCGGAGTTACTCGCTGCCCAAGGAGAACGAGCGCTGCTTGGCGGTGTATGGGCAGCCTAGCGTGTTGTCGAAGATCTTGATCGTGGAGCGAGAGCTGTTCCCGGGACGGGCGACGCTCGTGCTGGTCCGCGAGCCGATCGGCTTCTAGACCAACCAACTAGCCGTTCTTGGCGCGCGAAGCGCGACCTTCGCGCGCGGAGCGCGCGGTAGGTGTTACCTACAAGTGGAGGGCCTCGGTTCCCCCACCGTATGGCCTGCCCGA
>NZ_JBBEGC010000157.1:0-14648 GCF_037401995.1 Saccharothrix sp. CCNWYY140 | reverse complement strand
AAAGATTAAGAGCTTGTCTCATGTGGCCTTGGTTAGGCGTTTCCAGCAGGTCAGGGTGGCGCCGAGGCTGAGGAACGCGGCGAACAGGATGCCGTGGCGTTCGTATCGGCGGGTGAGGCGTCGGTATCCGGTGGTCCAGGACAGGGTGCGTTCGACGACCCAGCGGTGGCGGCCGAGTCGTGTTCCGGTGTCGCGTCCGGTGCGGGCGATGCGCGGGGTGATGCCCCGCGCGCGTAACCAGTGGCGTAGGTGGTCGGCGTCGTAGGCCTTGTCGCCGTGCAGTTTGTGCGGGCGGCGTCGGCGGCGACCGTGTGGGGTGCGGATCGCGGGGATGCCCCGGACCAGGGGCTTGAGTCCCTGGCTGTCGTGGGTGTTGGCGGCAGAGACGCCGGTGACCAGCGGCAGCCCGGCCCGGTCGGTCAGCACGTGGATCTTGGAGCCGTTCTTGCCCCGGTCCACCGGACTGGGCCCGGTCAGTGAGCCCCCTTTTTGGCCCGCACGTAGGCGGCGTCCACGATCACCCGCGACCAGTCCACCTGATCACGGGTGCCGAGCTCGTCCAGCACGGCGACATGGATCCGCCGCCACAGCCCGGCGTCGGTCCACTGCGCGAACCGGCGATGGGCGGTGGGCGTCGTGACTCCGAACGAGGGCGGCAGGTCCCGCCAGGCGCACCCACTGGTCACGACGTAGACGATCGCGGTGAACACCGCCCGGTCGTCCACCGGGGCCGTCCCGCCACCCTGCGGACGACTCCGAAACCGCGGGATCAACGGCTCCACCAGTGCCCACAACTCGTCGGGCACCAACCTCAATGCCAACCGATCTACCACGGAAGATGATCATACCACGTGAGACAACTTCTAAAAGAGCCTCGCCGGCGGGCAGGCCGCCAAGGATGACACAACTACAAGGGCGGGGGCTTCTTGCTTGTGTCATCCCCGTATGGCCTGGCGGAGCCAACCACAGATTTCCCCGGGTGCCGCTAAAACTTTTTGCTCGTTCCTCGCAAAAACTTTCGGCTGCACCCGGGGAAATCTGTGGTAGCCCTTCGGGCAGGCCATACGGGGATGACGGAAGAAGCCCAAGTGGGGAGGTCTGCTGCGCGAGCTACTTCGAAAAGCGCGCGCCCTGCGGGCGTGGAAGCAGCGTCCTGGGGCGGGAAGGGTTGGCGGGCGTGTGGGCGTGTGGGCGCGTGAAGAGGCGGGGGGCGTGGGTGTGGGGGCGTGTGGGCGTGGAGGGAGTGCGCCGGCGAGGTGGGCCGGCGTGGGGGGTCGAGGGTCGCGTGGGCGGTCTCGGTGCTTCGGCTTCGGGCTGCCGGGGCGCGGCCACCCGTTCGGCCCAATCTCGGCGGTCCGGTTGATTTGATCGTGGATCGCGGGAAACATTGATCGGGCCTTGGGGGAAACAGTCCACACTGGACGGACACGGTGGACGGGGCGACACGAGGACCAGGTTGGGGGCCTGTACCAGTGCAGAACGCGTTCTTGGCGAAAACGACGCGATTACTCATCGCGGAACACCGCACGCTTTTTCGGATCGGCTTGCGGAAAATCCTCGACGACACCGCCGGAATGGAGGTGGTGCACCAGGTCGACACCTACGAGGGGTTGGTTCGGCACGCTGCCGATGAGGCGGACGTCGTGGTGATCGGGGCGTTGGCGGACGTGCCGCGACCGCCGGTGGCTGCTCGGCGGTTCCTGGACAGTCGGGTCTCGGAGCGGACTGCGGTGCTCGTGGTGGATGACCGGGCCGTGTTGCCCGCCGCGCCGCGGGTGGGGGTGTTGCCGCCGGGGGCTGGGCCGGACGAGTTCCTCAGTGCGATCCGGATGCTGGCCGCCGGGTACGCGTTCTTCGCGCGTGCCGAACCGGTCGACCCGGTGGAGGCGCCCGAGCAGATCACCCGGCGGGAGACCGACGTGCTGCGGTTGCTGGTCAGCGGTCAGACCAACCTGGAGATGGCGCGTGAGCTGTCGCTGACCGAGAGCACGGTCAAGTTCCACGTGCAGAACCTGCTGCGCAAGCTGCGGCTGCCCAACCGGGCCAGTGCGGTCGCCTACGCCTACGAGACGGGCCTGATCAGTGTCGGCGAACTGCCGACGCAGGTGTGGAGGCCCTAGCGGTGCGGGTCGGTGACGGCGGGCGTGGCGCATTGGGTGCCGCGACCGCGATGTTCTGCGTCGGCACGCTGACCGGGGTGTCCCCGGCGCTGCACGGCTACCCCGTCTACGGCGGCCAGGCCGTGCGGTACCTCGTCGGTGCGGTGCTGCTGCTGGTGGTGGCGCAGGTGGTCGGCGGTGGGTTGTTGCGGCCGACTCGGCGCGAGGCGGTGTTCCTGTTCCTGTTGGCCGCTACCGGGTTGACCGCGTTCAACGTGCTCATCGTGGAGAGCACGCGGTTCGCCGACCCGGCCACCGTGGGCACGGTCGTGGCCGCGGTGCCGATCGTGCTGGCGTTGGTGGGGCCGGCGGTGGAGCGGCGCAAGCCCGCGCCGCGGGTGCTGATGGCCGCTGTGGTCGTGGTGGTCGGGGTGGCCGTGACCTCCGGGTTCGGTGGCGGCACGCCGCTGGGGCTGCTGTTGGCGTTCGGGGCGCTGGCCTGCGAGGCCGGGTTCTCGCTGCTGGCGCTGCCGGTGCTGGGACGGTTGGGTGCGATCCGGGTGTCGGCGTACTCGGCCGCGTTGGCGGTGCCGCAGTTGGCCGTGGTCGGGCTGGTGGTGGACGGAGCGGACGTGGTGCGGGTGCCGACCGTGCCGGAGGCGTTGGCGTTGGCGTACCTGGCGGTGGTGGTGACGGTGTTCGCGTTCCTGTGCTGGTACGCCTCCCTGCCCCGGTTGGGCGCGGACCGGGCGGGCCTGTTCTCGGGGTTCCTGCCGATCGGGGCGATCGTGTCCGGGGTGCTGCTGGGCACCGGGCACCCGGGGCTCGTGGACCTGTTCGGCGTCGGGCTGGTGCTGGTGGGGCTGGCGATCGGGCTGCGGCCGGCGCGGGCGGAGGTCGGTGTCCGGTGACCTCGCACCAGGTGGTCCTGCTGCTGATAGCGCTCGCCGTGATCGTGACCTTGGCGAGGGTGATGGGTGCGTTGGCCAAGCGGCTCGCGCAGCCGGCCGTGGTCGGCGAGATCGTCGCGGGCGTGCTGGTCGGGCCGACGCTGTTCGGCGGCGCGATCGCGGACGTGGTGTTCCCGGTGGACATCCGGCCCATGCTGGGTTCGCTGGCCAACGTGGGCCTGGTGTTCTTCATGTTCCTGGTCGGACTGGAGTTCGACCGGGAGTTGTTGCGCGGGCGGGCCAAGGCGGTGGCGTCGGTGGCCGCCGGGTCGATGCTGGTGCCGTTCGTGCTCGGTGTCCTGCTGGCGCTGACGATGGCCGACGACCGCACCGGCTTCGTGCTCTACCTCGGCACGGCGATGGCGGTCACCGCGTTCCCCGTGCTGGCGCGGATCATCACGGACTTCCGGCTCGGCGGCACGCGCCTGGGCGCGCTCGCGCTGGGCAGCGCCGCCGTGGGCGACCTGGTGGCGTGGTCGATGCTGGCGGTGGCCATCGCGACGATCGGCGCCGGGTCGCCGGACCAGTGGCGGCTGCTGCTGGCCGTGCCGCTGGTGGCGGTGAGCTTCCTGGTGGTGCGGCCGGTGCTGGGCAGGCTCAGCCGCACGCGGGACTTGTTCGCCGCCGTGCTGGTCGGGCTGCTGGTGTGGAGTGCGCTGGCGGAGTGGATGGGCCTGCACTTCATCTTCGGCGCGTTCCTGTTCGGCCTGGTCATGCCGCGCGACCCGGAGCTGCGGGCGGCGGTGACCAGCCCGGTCGAGCAGGTCGGCCGGGTGTTGCTGCTGCCGGTGTACTTCGTCGTGGCCGGGCTGAAGGTGGACCTGTCCGGGCTCGCCGTGGGCTGGGTCGGGTTCGCGCTGATCATGGTGGTGGCCGTGGGCGGCAAGTTCACCGGCACGGTGCTGGGCGCGCGGCTGGCCCGCGTCGGCTGGCGGCAGTCGGTGGCGCTGGGCACGCTGATGAACACCCGCGGCCTGACCGAGTTGGTGATGCTGGGCATCGGCCTGGAGCTGGGGCTGCTGGGTCCCGACCTCTACTCGCAGCTCGTGCTGATGGCCGTGGTCACCACGATGATGACCGGACCGCTGCTCAAGCTCTTCTACCTGCGCAAACGACAACCGGTGCCGGAGCCGGTCAACTGACCTCGGCGAGCACCGGCCGCACCAGGGCCACCAGGTCGGCGGCCTCCACCTGCACGGTCTCGTCGTCCCGGCCGCTGCCGCAGTACACCGTGCCCATGTCCGGCACGGAGCTGTGGAAGACGACCGTGCGCGGCTCCACGCGGGTCACCGGGCTGATGCCGCCGGGGGCCATGCCGAGCTCGCGCAGGTCGTCCTCGCCGGCGCGGCGCAGCTTCGACCGGGACACGCCCGCGGCCTTGGCGACCTTGCCGTACCCGACCGGCAGCAGCATCGGCAGCGACACCAGCACGAACCGGCCGTCCTCGGCCCGGAACGCCAGGGTCTTGAGCAGCTTCTCCGCGGGCAGGTCCAGTTCGCGCTCGATGTCCTCGTACGTGCGGATCGGCGGGTGCGTGAACGTGGAAAAGGAGATGCCGGAGTCCTTCAGGATTTCCACGGGACTGCTCATGGGCGCAGCGTATCGGGCTCGGTGGCGGCCACCGCGATCGGGGCGGAATTCCGTTTGCGGATCAACCCGTAGAACACCAGCGTCATGACAGGTCGGCCGGATTCGTCGAGCAATTCGCCGCGCTGGCGCACCACCCCGCACTCCGGGCGGGTCAGCGACGGGGCCGTGCCGAGCACCGTGGCCCGTCCCACCAGCACGTCTCCCGGCCGGACCGGCCGCAGCCAGTGCAGTTCGGCTATTCCAGGCGACACGTCGGCCGCAGCGCTGCGGATTACCGAATCGACGTACAGGCGCATGAACGCCGCCGCCACGTGCCACCCGCTGGCGATCGGCGGTTCACCCGATCCGCCGATGTGCCGGGGTTGCGGGTCGTACAAGTGGGCGAATGCGCGGATCTCGTCCTCGGTGAGCGCACGACGACCCAATTCGTGCACCTCGCCGACCCGGAAATCCTCGAAATAGCGCACGCTACCCCCTTCGCAGCCGGGGGAAGAGGTCCAGGGCGGCGGCGCCCACAGCCACGCGGTGGGCGGCCACGTCCCGGCGGGTCGCCGCCACCACGGGTTCGCCCATGAACGGGAAGTCCGTGCCGAACAGGACGTGGTCGGGCGGGGCCACGCTGTCCACGCAGGACAGGGCCGCAGCGGAGAAGGCCTGCGCGGTCTCGTAGTACAGCCCGGCCAGCTCGTCGCGCACCGAGCCGTCGCGGTCGGGCAGCACCCACGTCTGCGCCAGTTCCAGGCGGCCGGCCAGGAACGGGATCGTGCCGCCGCCGTGCGCCAGGACGAACCGGATCCGCGGGTACCGCCGCAGCACGCCCCGGAACAGCAGGTTCGACACCGCGCGGGTGGTGTCCATGACGAAGTCGACCAGGGGCGGCGGGACCACGGCCGGGAAGTCCTCCGCGCCCGTGCAGGAGCACCGGTAGCCGGGGTTCGGGTGGACCAGCACGACCGCCGCCCGCCGGTCCAGCTCGGCGAACAGCGGCTCCTGCGCCGGGTCGCCCAGCAACGCCCCGTCCGCGAGGCTGGCGGGCAGCACGACGCCGTCGGCTTGCAGGGCGTCGAAGACGTGCCCGACCTCGACGAGGGAGGCGTCGAGGTCGGGCAGCGGCAGGGTGGCGAGCAGGCCGAAGCGGTCGGGGTGCGCCGCGACCACCTCGGCGGTCCACTCGTTGGTCGCGCGCACCAGCTCGGCGGCGTCGGGCAGCACCAGGGCCTTGTCCGGCATGAGCACGGACAGCAGCGCCGCGTCCAGACCGCAGTTCTCCATGACCCGCAAGGAGTCCTCGACCCGCCACCGCGGCACCGGCACGCCCGGCGCCATGTGGGTCACGCCCCGGTGCGCCAGCGCGTCGGCCAGCGCACCGTGGTAGGCGTGGTGGTGCACGTCGACCCAGGTCATGTCGTCGCGACCTGCGGCAGGTCGGCCAGGGCGGCGTCGATCTCCTCCTGCGGCAGCTCGTAGTCCTCCAGCTTCCCGGCGAGGAACGCGTCGTAGGCGCCCATGTCGAAGTGGCCGTGCCCGGAGAACCCGAAGAGGATGGTGCGCGCCTCACCGGCTTCCTTGGCCGCCAACGCCTCCGCCACCGCGCCGCGCAGGGCGTGCGAGGACTCCGGCGCCATCACGAACCCCTCGGAGCGGGCGAACCGCACGGCCTCGGTGAACACCTCGTTCTGGTTGTACGCGCGGGCCTCCACGAAACCGTCGTCGTGCAGCAGGCACAACGTGGGCGCGTCACCGTGGAACCGCAGGCCGCCGGCGTGGATCGGCGCGGGGATGAAACCGTGGCCCACGGTCCGCATGTGCAGCAACGGGCCGAGCCCGGCGACGTCCGGGTAGTCGTAGGTCAGCTTGCCCCGGGTCAGGGTCGGGCAGGCGGCCGGTTCCGCCGCGATGAACCGGGTGTCCCGGCGGCCGGCGAGCTTGTCGGCCATGAACGGGAACGCCAGGCCGGAGTAGTTCGAGCCGCCGCCGACGCAGCCGATCACCACGTCCGGGTAGTCGTCGGCCAGCTCGAACTGCTTCTTGGCCTCCAGGCCGATGATCGTCTGGTGCAGCACCACGTGGTTCATCGCCGACCCGAGCGCGAACTTGGTGTCGTCGTGGGCCAGCGCGTCCTCCACGGCCTCGCTGATGGCGATGCCCAGGCTGCCCGGCGAGTCCGGCTCCGCTTCGAGGATCTTGCGCCCGGCCTGCGTGCGGGTGCTCGGCGACGGGAACACCTCCGCGCCCCACGTCTCCATCAGCGAGTGCCGGTGCGGTTTCTGCTGGAAGGACGCCTTGACCATGTACACGGTGACGTCGATGCCGAACAGGCTGCCCGCGAACGACAACGCCGAACCCCATTGCCCCGCACCGGTTTCCGTCGTCACCCGCTTCACGCCCTCGACGGAGTTGTAGTACACCTGCGGCACGGCGGTGTTGGGCTTGTGCGACCCCGCCGGCGACACGGCCTCGTACTTGAAGTAGATGCGGGCGGGCGTGTCCAGCGCCTTCTCCAGCCGGTTCGCCCGGTACAGCGGGGACGGCCGCCAGATCCGGTACAGCTCCTGCACCGGCTCGGGGATGTCGATCCACCGCTCGGTGCTCATCTCCTGCTCGATCACGGCCTGCGGCAGCAGGGGCGCGAGGTCCGCGGCGGTCATCGGCTCGTGCGTGACCGGGTGCAGCGGCGGCAGGAGCGGCCGGGGCAGGTCGGGCACGATGTTGTACCACTGGGTCGGGGTCTCGTCCTCGGACAGCACGAACTTCTTCACGGCAGCCCCTCTCAGAACATCGGTGCCTGGCTGGGCGCGCGCAGGGTGCCCAGGTGCTGGTGCCACAGGTGGTCGGGGTTCTCCTCGACCTCGCGGGTGATCTCCCGCATCCGGGTCAGCGCGGTCGGCTCGCCGCCCTCGTAGACGTCGCCTTGCAGCATGCGCAGCACGTCGATGCGGTAGCGCGGGTCGGCGACGAACGCGGTGAACAGGATGTTGAGCCGGTAGTAGATGGAGATGAACTCGTACCAGTTGCCCACCGCCCGGCGCAGCTTGCCCTCGAAGGTCTGGAAGGACGCCTTGGAGAAGTCGCCCTTCTCGGCGGCGGCGACGATGTCGTAGGAGGCCAGCCGCGCGCTGTTCATGGCCACGCTGACCCCGCTGGAGAAGATCGGGTCCACGAACCGGGCGGCGTCGCCGACCATCAGCCAGCCGTCGCCGCAGATCTGCCGCATGGCGTAGCTGTAGTCGCCCTCGGGCTTGAACGGCCGCACGCGTTCGCTGTTGCGCAGCGCCTCCGCCAGCTCGGGCCGGGTCTGCATGGACTGGTCGAAGAACTCGCCCCACTGCTGCTTGGCGGCGGTGAAGTGCTTCTTCTGCGTGACCACGCCGACGCTGGTGATGCTGTCGGTGATGGGGATCTGCCACACCCACGTGTCGGTGATCGGCAGGAAGTGGATGAAGATGAAGTCGGCCTGCTTGGCGTCCACCGCCAGCGCGGCCCGGTCGAGGCCGTCGTACCAGGTGTGGATGGCGTACTGGTTGAACACCGGGTCGGGCACCTTGAGCTTGAGCTGGCGGCCCAGCAGGGTGCTGCGCCCGCTGGCGTCCACCACCATCCGCACCCGCACGCCGACCTCGCGGCGGCCCATCGTGAAGACGATCCGCTTGACCTCTTCTTCCAGTTCGATGCGCTGCACGCGCACGCCCTCGTACACCTTCGCGCCCTGGGACTCGGAGTGCTGCAACAGCAGCAGGTCGTACGCGCCCCGGTCGACGTGGTAGGTGTAGTCCTGCTGGACGCCCTTCTGGTCGCGCTCGCGGAACTCCACCTCGGCGGCCTTGAAGCCGTGCGAGAGCTGGAAGCCCATCGGCGAGATGTCGCTGCGGGTCGCGGACGTCCAGGCGGCCCCGTACTTGCGCGGGAACCCGCCTTTGTCCACTTTGTCCAGTGCGCCGATGTCGGCCAGCACCGGCGTGGTGGCCGGGATCAGCGACTCGCCCACGTGCGGCCGGGGGAACAGCTCCCCCTCCAGCACGACGCAGGACAGGCCGGCGCGGGCCAGGTAGGAGGCGATCGTCGAGCCGGCGGGTCCGCCGCCGACGATGCCGATGTCGAAGTCAACGTCTGCCACGGGTCTCCCCCAGCTCGGTGCGGTCGAGGTCCAGCACGAGCGCGGTGATGCTGTCCAGGTCGCGGAAGTTGCGGCCCACCATGCGCTCGGCGGGCACGTCGACGCCGAAGCGCTCCTGGATGAACACCACCAGGCTGGTGGTCGTCAGGCTGTTGAGGATGCCCCACTCCAGCAGCGGGGTGTCCGGGCCGACCTCCACCCCCGCCGAGGGGTCGAGGACCTTGTCCCGGATGAACCCCGTCAGCTCCGCGAGGACTTCGGCATGCTCCATCTGCGTCTCCGTCACTGCTCCGCACCACCGGCGGCTCGATGCTACGGAGCGTGGAAAACCGTTGTCTTCACTCGGAATGCGAGGTGCGGCCCGTTCCTTCGGCCGGGGCCGGACCGACATTCCTGTTGAGGACAAAGGAAGTTCCGGTGGTTATGCTTCCGTCGCGTGGACTTCGGATGGCACGCCGACGAGGACGTGGAGCGGGTCCTGGCGCAGACGTGGACCCCGGGCGGTTGGCGGCTGTGCGGGGAGCTGGGACTGCTGGGGTTGAGCGTTCCGGTGGAATACGGCGGGTCGGGGCGGGGTTTCCTGGACACGGCCCGGCTCGCGGAGGCGTTCGGGACCTCCTGCGCGGACCTCGGGCTGGTGTTCTCCGCCCTGGCGCACCTGTTCGCGTGCGCCATGCCGATCGCCGAGCACGGTGGTCCGCGGGTGCGCGAACGGGTGCTGCCGCTGCTCGCGTCGGGCGAGTGGGTCGGCGCGAACGCCATCACCGAGGCCGACGCCGGGTCCGACGTGACGGCGCTGCGGACCTCGGCGCGGCTGGACGGCGACCACTACGTGTTGGACGGGGTGAAGTCGTTCGTCAGCAACGGTCCGGCGGCCGATGTCTTCGTGGTGTACGCGGTGACCGATCCGGAGTTCGGGCACCTGGGCGTGACCGCGTTCGTGGTCGAGCGCGGGACGCCGGGGCTGGTGGTCGGGCCGGCGTTCACCAAGACCGCGCTGACCACGTGCCAGGCCGGGGAGGTGCGGCTGGAGGGGTGCCGGGTGCCCGCGGACCACGTGCTGGGCGTGCCGGGGCAGGGCGCGGCGATCTTCCAGTCCTCCATGCGGTGGGAGCGGACGTGCCTGTTCGCCGCCTACCTCGGGCAGGCCGGGCGGCTGCTGGACCGGTGCGTCGAGCACGCCCGGACGCGGCGGCAGTTCGGGCGCCCGATCGGGGCGAACCAGGCCGTGGCGCACCCCCTCGCGCGGCTGCGGTCGCGGTGGGAGGCGGCGCGGTTGCTGCTGTGGCGGGCGTGTTGGCGGCTGGACCGCGGCGAGCGGGCGGCGTGGGACGTGGCGGCGGCGAAGCTCGCGGTCAGCGAGGTGGCGGTGGACGCGGCGCTGTTCACCATGCGGGTGCTGGGCGGGACCGGGGTGCTCGACGCGAGCGTGGCGGCCGACCTGGTGGACGCGGTGGCCGCCACCACGTTCTCCGGGACCTCGGAGGTGCAGCTCGAACAGATGGCCAAGGAGCTGGGGTTGTGATCCTGCCGGACCTGGTGCGGGAGAGCGCTCGTCGGGACGGGTCGGCGCTCGCGGTGTGGTCGGTCGAGGGGACGTTGACGTACGCGGAGTTGGACCTTGAGGCTTCGCGGGTCGGGCGGTATCTGTCCACTTTGGGCGTTGGAGTGGGTGATCGGGTCGCGCTGTGGTTGCCGAAGTCGTTGACGGCGGTTGTGGCTATGCAGGCGGTGCTTCGGCTTGGTGCGGCTTATGTGCCGATCGACCCGCTGAGCCCAGTCGAGCGTGCCCGGCAGGTGATCGGGGATTGCGCGCCGGTGGTGGTGTTGACGACTCCCGAGAACGTGGGTTCCGTGCCCGGGGCGGTGTCCGTGGAGTTGGGCGGTGGTCCGGTGGAGGACTTGCCGGTCGCGCCGGCCGCGCCCGACGACTTGGCCTACATCTTGTACACGTCCGGGTCCACGGGTGTGCCGAAGGGTGTCCGGATCTCGCACCGCAACGCGTTGGCCTTCGTGGAGTGGGCGGCGGATGAGCTGGGGGCTTCTCCGGCGGACCGGTTCGCCAACCACGCTCCCCTGCACTTCGACTTGTCGGTGCTGGACTTGTATGTGGCTTTCCTGGCCGGGGCTTGCGTGGTGTTGGTTCCGCAGGAGTCGGCCTATGCGCCTTCGCGGTTGGTTGATCTGCTTGTGTCGCAACGGATCACGGTGTGGTACTCGGTGCCTTCGGTGTTGATCCTGATGGCGCGCAACGGGTTGTTGGAGACTGCTCTGCCTGAGTTGCGAGCGGTGTTGTTCGCCGGCGAGCCTTATCCCGTGGACCACTTGCGGGCTCTGCGGGCGCATCTGCCTGAGGTGCGGTTGCTGAACCTGTATGGGCCTACGGAGACGAACGTGTGCACCTTTTATGAGGTGGGCGAGGTGCCGGACTCGTGGACGCGGGCCGCGCCGATCGGGCGGGCGTGTTCGGGCGACACGGTGTGGGCGGTCCGGGACGACGGCACGCCCGCCGGGATCGGGGAAGAGGGTGAGCTGGTGGTGTCGGGGCCCACGGTGATGCTCGGCTACCACGGTCGGCCGCCGCACACCGGTCCTTACGCCACCGGGGACCGGGTCGTGCTCACGGCCGGTGGTGACTACATCTACCTGGGTCGGCGCGACGGCATGGTGAAGGTGCGCGGCAACCGAGTGGAGCTGGGCGACATCGAGGCGGCGTTGCAGGCACACCCGGCGGTCAGCCAGGTCGCCGTCACCGTGCGCGGAACCGGTCTGGAGGCGCGGTTGGTCGCCCATGTGGTGGCGGTCGGGGAGTTCGGGTTGCTGGACGCCAAACGCCACTGTGCGGGTCTGTTGCCACGGCACATGATCGTGGACGAGGTGCGCTTGCTGCCCACCCTGCCCCGAACCGCGACCGGCAAACTCGACCGCCTGGCGTTGGACGGGGCACGCTAGGCGGCGGGGCGGCCACCGAAGGCCGCGCGGGCCAGTGCCGCGCCTTCCTCCGCGAGCCAGGACCGGAAGTCCAGCAGGCCCGGGTGTTCCGCGCGCAGCGCCGGGAGGTCCGCCCGCCAGCCGGCGAAGCGCTCGGCCCGCTCCAGGTCGTCCAGGCTCAGGCCGAGCGCGGCCAAGGCCTCGGGCGGCAGAGGCGAGGTGTCCACCGGCCTGCCCAGCACCTCGCCGAACGCCGTCGCCAACTCCTCCCGGGTCACCTCGTCGCCCGCCAGTTCGACCTCCCGGCCCACGAACCGGTCGGGGTCGGCGAAAGCCAAGCCCGCGAACGCCCCGATGTCCCGGACGGCGACCACTTGGACCTTCCGACGCGCGGGCATCATCCGCACCAGGGGCACCGGCCCCAGCACGCCGGTCGTGGCCGAGGCGTGGTTCTCCAGGAACATCACCGGGCGCAGGATGGTGGCGGGCAGGCCCAGCGCCCGGATGTGCCGCTCGATCTCCCACTTGGTGTTCCAGTGGGAGATGCCGCTGTCCCGCTCGGCCCCGCCGACCGAGGCGTAGACGAAGTGCCGCACACCGGCAGCCAGGGCCGCGTCGGCGACGTTCTTGCCCATCGCGACCTCGTCGACGTCGAAGTGGGGTGGGCCGGCGGCGGGTTGCACGCTGAACACGCCGTGCACGCCCTCCATCGCGCGGTCGAGGGCGGCGCGGTCGAGCATGTCGCCGACCACCGGGGTCGTGCCGGGCACGAACCGCTCCGCCGAGCGCACCAGCGCGCGGACCTCCCAACCGTCGTCCAGCAGGCGGCGGGCCGTGGCACCTCCCTGCTGACCGGTGGCACCGGTGACCAACACCGTCCCGCTCATGGCGAACCCCCGTCGACTAGTATCCGGAGCACTGCTCCGGAACATACGGAGCAGTGCTCCGCTTGTCAACGGAAGGGCGGGACGCATGGCCGAGCGCGCCGACGCGCGGCGCAACCACGACCTGATCGTGTCGGTGGCGGCGGAGGCCTTCGCCGAGCACGGCGTGGACACGTCGTTGCGGGACATCGCACGCCGGGCGGGGGTGGGGATCGCCACCCTCTACCGGCACTTCCCCACCCGCGAGGCGCTGGTGGAAGCCCTGCTGCGGCAGCGGTTCGACCGGTTGCGCGCGCGGGCCGAAGAACTGGCGGACGAGCCGCCCGCGACGGCGTTGGCCCGGTGGCTGACCGACGTCGCCACCGGGTCGGCGACCTATCGCGGGCTGCCCGAGTCGGTGCTGGCCGCACTGCGGGACGAGGACTCCGAGCTGCACTCGTCGTGCGTCGCCATGCGCGCGGCGGGCGCGGAACTGCTCGCCGGGGCACAGGAAGCGGGCGCGGTGGCGGCCGACGTGACACCGGAGGAGGCGCTGACGATCGCCACCGGCTTGGCGTGGGCGAGCGAGCGGTCCGGGATCGCGGTGGACCGGCTGCTCACCCTCGCCCTCGACGGGCTCGCGCCCCGGCACTGACCACCCGCGCCGGCCACCTCACGCCGCGGCGGCGCTGATCGCCCGCGCGAACCGCACGACCCGTTCCGCCTGCACGCGTGCCGACTCGCGGGTGGTCTCGTCGACCGCCAGCGTGCCGCCGCCGTCGTGGTGGGCGGTGCCGTACGGGTTGCCGTCGAGGAACTTGTGCGGGTGGGTGTAGCCGGGGGCCACGACGATGCCGCCGAAGTGGTGGAACGTGTGGGTCAGCGCGAGGATCGTCGACTCCTGGCCGCCGTGCAGCGTGCCGGTCGAGGTGAACCCGCTGTAGACCTTGTCCGCCAAGAGGCCCTGCTGCCACACGCCGCCGAGCGTGTCCAGGAACTGCTTGAGCTGCGAGGCGATGTTGCCGAACCGGGTCGGCGACCCCATGATCACCGCGTCGGCCCACACGAGGTCGTCCGCGGTGGCCTCCGGGACGTCGGCGGTGGCCTCGGCGTTGGCCTTCCACTCCGGCTTGGCCTCCACGACCGCACGCGGGGCGAGCTCGGCGACCTTGCGCAGCCGCACCTCCGCACCCAGCTTCTCGGCGGCGTCCGCCATCTCCTGCGCGATCGCCGCCACGCTGCCGGTGGCGGAGTAGTACACGATCGCGACCTTGACCTGGCTGGTCACTGCGTCCCCCAAGGGTGTCCGGTGATCACTTCCGACGATCACGGTATAGTCACCTGTAGAGATAGTCAAATATGGTGACTATCGCCCCCGATGACCACTGGAGGAGACTTGCGCCGCAGCGAGCGGAAGCGGACCGACCCCGACCTGGGCGTGCTCACCAGCTGGCTGCTGTTCGCCGTGCAGGAGGAGCTGTTCACCACGCTGGCCGAACGCGGACACCCCGACCTGCGGCCCCAACACGGCGCGGTGATGGCCTACCTGGACCCGGAAGGCACCCGCGCCACCGACCTCGCCCGCCACTCCGGCCAGCACAAGCAGGTCATCGGCAAGCTGCTGGACGAGCTGGAAGCCCTGGGCTACGTGCAGCGGCGGCCCGATCCAACCGACCGACGCGCGAAGCTGGTAGTGCCGACCGAGCGAGGGCTGGACCACATGGCTGTTTCCGACGAGATCATGGCGGCTGTGGACGCCCGATACGCGGAGGCGTTCGGGGCGGAGCGGTACGCGGAGTTCAAGCGGCTGTACGCGGAGCTGACCGAGCGGCAGCGCGCCTGGCGGCCCTGACGACGGGCTCACCCGCGCCGACCCTCGGCAGGCTCGGCACGGCGGGCGGCCAGGCGGAGAGAGGCGCGACGGGCGGCCAGGCGGGGAGAGGCGCGACGGGCGGCCAGGCGGAGAGAGGCGCGGCGGGCCAGCAGCAACGGGTGCGGTGAGCAGACAGCGGCCCGGCGGGGCGCGGCGGGCGGGGCACGGCGGGCGGGGCACGGCGGGCGGGGCACGGCGGGCGGGGCACGGCGGGCGGGGCACGGCGGG
>NZ_JBBEGC010000156.1:0-14665 GCF_037401995.1 Saccharothrix sp. CCNWYY140 | reverse complement strand
GGCTGCACCCGGGGAAATCTGTGGTAGCCCTTCGGGCAGGCCATACGGGGATGACGGAAGAAGCCCAAGTGGGAGGTTTGCTGCGCGAGCTACTTCGAAAAGCGCGTGCCCCTGTCTAGGTGCCGGGCGGGGCGTCGACCACCGTGGTCGTGACCGACGAGTAGCTGGTCACGGTGCCCTTCGGGATGCCGGCGAACATCGAGTCCGACACCTTGCGCTCGCCGATCACCTCGCCGGTGGCCGGGTCGAGGATGATCTCTTGCCGTTCCCCGTCCTCGGAGATGCCCAGCGCCACGCCCCGCCTGCCGTCCAGGTCGGCGGCGTCGTCGGTGACGTCCAGGCCCGGGAGGTGGGTGAGCGCGCGCAGGAGGTTCGCGCGGGACTCGGCGGGCATCAGGCCGGTGCGCAGTGCGTCGGCGGCGTAGACGAGGGCTTGCTTGCCGCCTCCGCTGTCGGTGCGGAGCCGTTCGTAGAGCTGCTTGGGGTCTTTCGGGAGGCCGGCTAGGAACTCCGGTCGGGGGAACTGCCAGTTGCCGTGTGCGGGCAGGTTGCTGCTGAACGCGCCGCCCTTGGCTCGCTGCTCCGGCCACGGGGTTTCCTCGATGAGCGCCCCGGCCGCGCGGGCTTCCGCTTCGGTGCCCTTGACCCACTTGCGGTTGCCGGTTTCGTGGCGGCGTTGCAGCCACTCGCCGGTCGGGTCGGCGGGGATCCAGGTCTCGATGACGTTCTCGTTGAGGAAGGAGAAGCTTCGGTCCTCCGCGCCGATGGTCCTGACCCACCAGGCGTGGGTGGCGACGTAGCGGTACTGGCCGGCCGCGACCACCGGGTCGGTTGTCCTCGCGGCGATGTCGGCGGCGCTGGTCAGGGCTTCGCGGGCCTGGGCGGTCGCGCTGTCGGGGGCGAACACCACCGTCTGCGCCACGGCCCCGGCGACCGCGAGCACCACGGCCGCCGCCACCGCGACCAACCGCCTTCGCACCGGCCGCCGAGCGCCGGCGACCCGGACCGGCCGCAGCTCACGCGCGGTCGGGCGCGGCTCGGTTTGCGCCTGGGTGTGCGCCGCTGCCAGCAGGTTCGCCCGTACGCCGGCGAGGCCCCGCTGGTCGGTCTCGATCTCCCGGTACAGCCCGTCGAGCGCCCGGTCCAACTCGTCCTCGGTCCACTCCCGGACCCCGTCCACGTCACGCATCGACGTCCTCCCCACCCGTCACGACCGGACCCTGTGATTGCAACCACCGGCGCACGCGGTGCAGGCGCGAGTGGACGGTTCCCACCGGGATGCCCAGCGCCTGCGCGACCTCGGGAGCGCTGAGCCGGCCCCACGAGGTGAGCAAGAGCACGTCCCGGTCACCGGGTTCGAGCGCGGCGAGGGCGCCGGCCAACTGTCGGACCTGCTGTTGCGCCGTCACCCGTTCGGCCGTGCGGACCTCGGGGGACTCCTGCGCCCGGTCCGACCCGGCCACGCGCGCCCTGGCGTGCCAGCCGCGGACCTCCTGCCGGACGTGCCGGCGCAGCAGGTTGCTCGCGATCCCGTACAGCCACGGGCGCACGCCGGCCCGGTCCGGGTCGTAGGTGTGGCGCTGTTGCAGCGCCACCAGGAAGGTCTCCGAGACCAGGTCGTCCGCGACCTGGGTGCCGACCCGCCGGGCCAGGTAGCCGTGCAGGGACACGGCGTGCTCGTCGAAGAGCCGCCCGAACACCGCCGCCGGGTCCGGCCCCGACAGGTCCGGGGCGTCGTCCGGGGGCGGTGGGCTCGGGCGGGGTACCGCTTCGTCCGCGATCATCACGCTGGTACTTGCCCGCAGCCCGCCGCGCCCTTCACGGGCGCGGCGGAAGTGGTCACGTGCGGGCGGGGACCAGACCGAGCCTCCCGACGACCTCGCGGGTCGCCTTGGAGCGGTTGAAGGTGTAGAAGTGCAGCGCCGGCACGCCCTCGGCCAGCAGGCGCTCGCCCATCTCCGTCACCAGGTCCACGCCCGCCTTGCGGAACGCCACCGGGTCGTCGGACAGGTGTTCCAGACGGGCTGCCACCGAGGCGGGCAGGGGCGCGCCGGACAGTTCGACCGACTTGGCCAGGGTGCGCGGCGTGGTCAACGGCATCAGGCCCGGGACCAGGAGCGTGTCGCAGCCGGTCGCCGCCACGCGGTCGCGCAGGCGCAGGAAGTCCTCCGGGTTCAGGAACAGCTGCGCGATGGCGAAGTCCGCGCCCGCCCGCAGCTTCTGGACCAGGTACTTCGTGTCCGTGTCCAGGTCGGCCGACCGCGGGTGGCCGTACGGGAACGCCGAGACGCCCACGCAGAAGTCGCCCAGCTCCCGGCACAGCCGGACCAGTTCCTCCGCGTAGGTCAGGCCGTCAGGGTGGGGGACCCACTCGCCGTTGACGTCACCGGGCGGGTCGCCGCGCACGGCCAGGATGTTGCGCACGCCCACGGCCGCGTACCAGCCGATGACGTTGCGCAGCTCGGCCACGGAGTGGTCGACGGCGGTGAGGTGGGCCATCGGGACCAGGGTCGTCTCCTGGACCACGCGGGCGGTGGTGCGGACCGTGCGGTCCCGGGTGGAGCCGCCCGCGCCGTAGGTGATGGACACGAACGCGGGGTCCAGCGCCTCCAACTCGCGGATCGCCTTCCACAGCACGCGCTCGTCGTCGTTGTCCCGGGGCGGGAAGAACTCCACGGAGAACACGGGACGGCCCGTGGTGATGCGCTCGACGACCGACGTCATGCGCTCAAGCCTAGAGGTAGGTCCGGTCAGTGGGAGAACCCTTTCACTGAGTGGAACGAGCCCCCCGGTGGGAGCCGCCCCGGCGGGAGAGGTGACGATAGACGGGTGCCGCCCCACCCGTTGGACCTGGACCTGCCCAAGCACGTCGACGCAGCCCTCGCAGGCTACTTGGCCGACCGCAAGACCAAGGGGGCGCGCACCGAGGAGAACTTCGCCGGTGTGGTCGACGCGCTGGCCGACTTCGTGCTCGGCGGCGGCAAGCGGGTCCGGCCCACGTTCGCCTGGTGGGGCTGGCGGGCGGCGGGCGGCGACCCCGACGGCGACCAGGCCGAGGCCGTGCTCACGGCGGTCAGCTCGCTGGAGCTCATCCAGGCGTGCGCGCTGATCCACGACGACCTGATGGACGCCTCCGAGACCCGGCGCGGGATGCCGACCGTGCACGTCCGGTTCGCGCAGAAGCACCGCGAACAGGGCTGGCTGGGCGAGCCGGAGCGGTTCGGCCTGGCGGCCTCGGTGCTCATCGGCGACATCGCGCTGGCGTGGGCGGACGACATGCTCTTCGCCGCCGGCCTGCCCACCGACGCCCTCCAGCGGCTGAGCATCCCGTGGCGGGACATGCGCACCGAGATGCTCGCCGGCCAGTACCTCGACGTGCTCACCCAGGCCCGCGGCGACGCCTCCCCCGACGCGGCGCTGCGCATCGACCGGCTCAAGACCGCCGCCTACACCGTCGAACGCCCCCTGCACATGGGTGCGGCGATCGGCGGCGGCAGCGCCGAGCTGGTGGACGGCCTGCGCAGCTTCGGCACCGACATCGGCGTGGCCTTCCAGCTGCGGGACGACCTGCTCGGCGTGTTCGGCGACCCCGCGGTCACCGGCAAGCCCGCCGGGGACGACCTGCGCGAGGGCAAGCGGACGCTGCTGGTCGCCCTGGGCATGGAGTTCGGCGCGGACGTGCTGCACGACGCCCTGGGCCGGCCCGACCTGGACGTGGCGACCGTGGACGTCGTGCGCGCCAGGCTGGTCGAGGTGGGCGCGGTGGACGCCGTGGAGGAGCGGATCGCCGAGCTGACCGAGTCGGCCCTCACCGCCCTGGACCGCGCGCCGATCGTCGAACCGGCCGCCCGCGAGCGGCTCGCCCAGCTCGCCGTCAGCGCCACGAAACGGACCTCGTGACATGAGGACGGTCACCGGCCGCACCGACCACGTCGTCGTGGTGGGCGCGGGTCTGGCCGGTCTGTCGGCCGCGCTGCACCTGCTGGGCGCGGGCCGGCGGGTCACCGTCGTCGAGCGGGACGCCGTGCCGGGCGGCCGGGCGGGTCGGCTGGACCTCGGCGGTTTCCGCTTCGACACCGGCCCGACCGTGCTGACCATGCCGGAACTGGTCGAGGAGGCCCTGGGCGCGGTCGGCGAGTCCTTGTCGGACCGGCTCGACCTGCATCCCCTGGACCCCGCATATCGGGCGCGCTTCGCCGACGGCTCCGTGCTGGACGTGCACGCCGACGCCGAGGCGATGGAGGCCGAGGTGCGCCGGTTCGCCGGTCCGGAGCAGGCGAAGGGCTACCGGGCGCTGCGGGCGTGGCTGACCGAGCTGTACCGGGTCGAGCGGGACACCTTCATCGGCGCGAACTTCGACTCCCCGCTGGACCTGCTCACCCCGCGCCTGGCCAAGCTCGCCGCGCTGCGCGGGTTCGCCCGGCTCGGCCCCTCGGTGGCCCGGTTCCTGACCGACGAACGCCTCCAGCGCGTGTTCTCGTTCCAGTCGCTTTATGCCGGCGTGCCACCGCGCAAGGCGCTCGGCGCGTACGGCGTCATCGCGTACATGGACACCATCGCGGGCGTCTACTACCCGCGCGGCGGGATGCGTGCCCTCCCGGACGCGCTGGCGGCTGCCGCCCAGGACGCCGGCGCGGACCTGCGCTACCGCACCAAGGTCGCCTGGCTGGAACGCATCGGCCGCCGCGTCACCGCCGTGCGCACCACACAGGGCGAACGCATCCCGTGCGACGCCGTGGTGCTCACGCCGGACCTGCCGATGTCGTACCGCCTGCTGGGCCACCGCCCCCGCCGCCCGCTGCCGATCACGTGGGCGCCCTCCGCCGTGGTCCTGCACGCGGGTGTGGACCGGACGTGGCCGGAGCTGGCGCACCACACCCTGTTCTTCGGCCGGGCCTGGGACCGCACGTTCGACGAGCTGACCCGCCGGGGCAGCCTCATGACCGACCCGTCCCTGCTGGTCACCGCGCCACCCGGCGGGGGCATGTTCGTCCTGGCCCCCGCGCCGAACCTGCGGCTGGGCCCGATCGACTGGGACCGCGTCGGCCCCGCCTACCGCGACGAGCTCGTGCAGACCCTGGAGAAGCGGGGCCTGACCGGGTTCGGCGACTCGATCGAGGTCGAGCGGCTGGTCACCCCGCACGACTGGGCCGCGCTGGGCCTGGCCGCCGGCACCCCGTTCTCCGCCGCGCACACGTTCGCCCAGACCGGCCCGTTCCGCCCGCGCAACCTCGTGCTGGACAACGCGGTGCTGGCCGGCTGCGGCACGACACCGGGCGTGGGCGTGCCGCCGGTGCTGATCTCCGGGAAGCTGGCCGCCCAGCGGATCACGGGGTCCGTCGGCGCAGGGTCGCGGCGCCGAGCAGCAAGGCCGCGAGCGCGCAGCCCGCAATGACCAGCAGGTTGCGCACCAGCGTGCCGTCCACCTCGGACGACCGGGTGACCTGGGTCAGCGCGTCCACCGCGTAGGACAGCGGCAGCACGTCGGAGATCCAGTTCAGCACGGTCGCCATCTGGTCGCGCGGCACGAACAGCCCGCACAGCAGCACCTGCGGCATCACGATCGCGGGCATGAACTGCACCGCCTGGAACTCCGTGCGGGCGAACGCGCTGGCGAACAGGCCCAACGCCATGCCCAGCAACGCGTCCAGCACCGCGATGAGCACCAGCAGCGCCACCGAGCCCTCGATGTCCAGACCCAGCCACGTCAGCGCGACCGTCGCCGCCACCGCCACCTGCACGACCGCCACCAGCCCGAACGCCAGCGCGTAGCCCAGCAGCAGGTCCAGCTTGCCGATCGGCATGGTCATCAGCCGTTCGAGGGTGGCGGTGAGCCGCTCCCGCAGCGTGGTGATCGACGTGACGATGAACATGATCGCGAACGGGAAGACGCCCAGCAGCGCCGGCGCGGCCCGGCTGAACGCCTGCTCGGAGTCGAACACGTACCGCAGCAGCACCAGCAGCACGGACGGCATGAGCACCATCAGCGCCACGGTCCGGTGGTCGTGCCGCAGCTGGGTCAGGATGCGGCGGGTGGTCGCCAGGGTGTTCACGCCGCTCAGGGTGGTCATGCCGTCCCCCTCACCAGTGCCAGGAACGCCTGCTCCAGGTCCGGCGTGCCGGTCCGGTCGCGCAGCGCCTGCGGGGTGTCGTCGGCCAGCAGCTCGCCGTCGCGCATGAGCAGCAGCCGGTCGCACCGCGCGGCCTCGTCCATCACGTGGCTGGACACCAGCAACGCCGCGCCCCGGTCGGCCAGGTCGTGGAACAGGTTCCACAGCTCCTCGCGCAGCACCGGATCCAGGCCCACGGTCGGCTCGTCGAGCACGACCAGGTCCGGCCTGCCCAGCAACGCCACGGCGAGGCTCGCCCGACCGCGCTCACCACCCGACAGCGTGGTGACCAACTGGTCGGCCTGGCCCTTGAGCCCGACCTCGTCCACCACGCGGTCCACATCGGACCCGGGAGCCTTCAGCACGGACGCGAAGTAGCGCAGGTTCTCCCGCACGGTCAGGTCCGCGTACACCGACGGGCTCTGGGTGGAGTACCCGATCCGGTCACGCAGCACGGGACTGCCCGCCGGGTGCCCCAACACGGTCACGGACCCGCCGGCCACGACCTGAACACCCACGATCGCCCGCAGCAAAGTGGTCTTCCCGCACCCGCTCGGCCCCAGCAATCCCGTGACAGAACCCCGGGACACGTCGAAGCTCACCCCGCGGACGACATCCCGCCCGCCACGCACGACCCGCAGACCGTCGACGCTGACGGCCACCGAATTGGCCATGCGTTGAATTGTCGCTCCGCACCGGGGGACTTGGAAAGCACCACTTACCCCATCTGGTCAATCGGCCTTATGCGACGATGTTGCACGCGATGGCCGCGACCCCGTCCCTTCCCCGATCGAGCGCCGCACCTGTCGAGCCGGTGCGGTCCGGTGCTACCCAGGCGCCGGATCCCGGTGGCATACCCGTCAGGACGATCCTGCTCGGCGTCGCCGGCGTCATGCTGGTCGCGCTGGGCGGCACGGGCGCGGGCGCGATCCTCAAGCGCGACCCCCTGCTCACCGACACCTCGCTGAGCTGGATCCGCTACGGCCACGGGCACGACCTGGCCACCGCCCTGCTCTACCTCGGGCTGGGCCTGGTCATCTGGGCGTGGGTGCGGCTGGGCCGCATGGTCCGCAACCGGCACGTCGGCAGCCAGGCCGTGCTCACCGCCGTCGTCGCCTGGACCCTGCCGCTGCTGTTCGCGCCTCCGTTGTTCAGCAAGGACATCTACAGCTACCTCGCGCAGGGCCAGATCGCCCTCAACGGCCTCGACCCCTACCGGGTCGGCCCGGCGGTCCTCCAGAGCCCGTTGTCGGACAACGTGAGCTGGGTGTGGCAGAACACACCCGCGCCCTACGGGCCGTTGTTCCTCATGCTCGCGATGGGGGTCGTGGGGGTCACCAACGCGTCCGTCATCGGCGGCGTGGTCCTCATGCGCCTGGTGCTCGCTGTGGGCCTGGCCATGCTCGTGTGGGCGCTCCCGGGCCTGGCCCGGCACCTCGGCGGCAAGCCCGCGGTCGCCCTGTGGGTGGCCGCCGCGAACCCGCTGATGCTGGTCCACCTCATCGGCGGCGCGCACAACGACCTGCTGATGGTCGGCATGCTCGCGGCGGGCTGCCTGTTCGTCCTGGAGCGCAAGCACGTCCTGGGCATCGCCGTGGTGACCCTGGCGTTCGCCGTGAAGGCCACCGCCGTGGTCGCGCTGCCGTTCCTGGTGCTGGTGTGGGCGAGGCGGCTGGACGGCACCCGCACGGCCCAGCTGGGCAAGGCCATCGCGGGCGGCCTGGTCACCTTCACCGCCGTCTTCACCACCACCACCCTGGTCTCCGGCCTGGACCTGGGCTGGATCCCGGCGCTGAGCTCGTCCTCCACCATCGTCAACTGGCTGTCGCTGCCCAGCGCGGTCGGCGACTTCGTGCACACCGTGGTCAGCGCGTTCGTCCGGGTCGAGCCGGGTTGGTTCATGACCATCGCGCGCGGCCTGGGGTCGCTGCTGCTGCTCTACATCGCGTGGCGGCAGTGGCGGGTGGCCGAGGACGGCGGCCCGGAGGCCGTGCGCCGCGCCGCCATCACCATGCTCGCCGTGGCCCTGCTGTCCCCGGCCACGCTGCCCTGGTACTTCAGCTGGGCGCTGGTGCTGGGCGCGGGCCTGGCGTGGAGCACCAAGAACCTCCAGAAGGTGACGTTCTTCTCCGTCTTCCTGCTGCTGGTGACCTTCCCCAACGGGGACACGGCGCTGTACTCGTGGGGCTACCTGCTGCTGACCGTGGCGGTGTCCGCGCTGGCGTCCGTGACCCTGGTCAAGCCCGACCCGTTGAAGCTGTCCAGCAGGTACGCGTGAGCGACCTGCCCGCCGCGTACGCCCGCTGCCGAGCCCTCAACGCCCGTCACGGCCGCACGTTCTTCCTGGCCACGCGCCTGCTGCCGCGCCGGGACCGCCCCGCCGTGCACGCCCTGTACGGCTTCGCCCGGTGGGCCGACGAGATCGTGGACGACGGGCGGCACGCCGACCCGGCCGCCGACCTCGACGCCCTCGAACGCGGGCTGGAGGACGAGCTGGCGGGCCGCCGGACCGGGCACCCGGTCCTGACCGCGCTGGCCGACACCGTCCGCCGCTACCGCATCGACCACGGCCTGTTCCGCGCCTTCCTGGCGTCCATGCGGATGGACCTGCACACCACCGAGTACGCGTCCTTCGCCGAGCTGGACAAGTACGTGCACGGTTCGGCGGAGGTCATCGGCCTCCAGCTGCTCCCGGTCTTCGGCACGGTGGCCCCGCAGGCCCACGCCGAACCGGCCGCCGCCGCGCTGGGCCGCGCCTTCCAGCTGACCAACTTCCTGCGCGACATCGGCGAGGACCTCGACCGGGGCCGCGTCTACCTGCCCCAGGACGTCCTGCACGCGTACGGCGTGGACCGGGAGCTGCTGGCCTCGTCGCGCCGCACCGGCCGTGCCGACCAGCGCGTCCGGCGCGCCGTCCAGCACGTCATGGCTGTGACGCTGGCCACGTACCGGGAGGCCGAGGGCGGCATCGAGCTGCTCCAGCCCGCCGCACGACCGTGCGTGCGCACCGCGCTGGTCCTCTACCGGGCCATCCTCGACGAGATCGCCGCCGCCGACTACGCCGTGCTCGACAAGCGGGTGGTCGTGCCGAACACCACACGGGCCGCCGTGGCGCTACCCGGTCTGCTCAAGGCCGTGACCGCACGAGCCGTGTCCGGGCGGCTCGCGTGGAACCGCCCGGACAGCCACTAAGGGGAACTTCAGAAGCCCATCGCCTGGGCGCGGCGCTTGACCTCGCGCCCGCGGTCGCCGCGCAACGCCTCGATGGGCGTGCCCGGCAACGTCTCGTCTTCGGTGAACAGCCAGCGCAGGATCTCATCGGTGGAGAAACCGGAATCGCGCAGCACCGTGATGGTGCCGGGCAGCCCCTTCACCACGCCTCCGGCGGCGAGGAATGCGGCGGGGACGACGAGGGCACCGTTGCGGCGCTCGGCGAGCAACTGGCCGTCGCGCAGCAACTGGTGGACACGGTTGATCGGCAAGCCGAGGCGCTCGGCGACCTGCGGGAGGTCGAGCACCTCCAGGTCGGGAGCCAGCACATCCGCAGCGGCAGGAATCGCACTCACGTGCGCCACGATGCCACAACGCGCGGAGCAACGCCCTGCGCCAACCGGGTGGTGGCGGTACACCCGCGGGTCGCCCGCCGGACACCCCCTGTTTCATGGGACTTTGACACGGATCCCACACGCGGGTCGGGATGCTCGACAGCGCACGGCACGGGTCGGTTCCACCCCACCGTACGATCCTCGGCTGTGGAGAGGTCGGCGACGAACGTGATCGGCGGGCTGCTGGAGCAGCGCTACCGAGTGGGCGCCCTGGTGGCACGCGGAGGTATGTCCACCGTGTACCGGGGTGTCGACACGCGCCTGGAACGACCGGTGGCCATCAAGGTCATGGACCCCCAGTTCTCCTCCGACCCGCAGTTCGTGGCGCGGTTCGAGCGCGAGGCGCGGGCGGCGGCCGGGCTGCACCACCCCGGGGTGGTGGCGGTGCACGACCAGGGCGTGGACGAGGACCGCGTGTACCTGGTGATGGAGCTGGTCGAGGGCGGCACCCTGCGCGACCTGCTCAACGAGCGCGGCACGCTGGACGTGCCCCTCGCCCTGACCGTGCTGGAGAAGGTCCTCTCCCCCCTGGCCGCCGCGCACCGCGCGGACCTGGTCCACCGCGACGTGAAGCCGGAGAACGTCCTCATCGGGCGCGGCGGTGTCGTGAAGGTGGCGGACTTCGGCCTGGTCAGAGCCGTGTCGGCGCCCGGCGTCACCACCGACAACACCACCATCATGGGCACCGTCGCCTACCTGTCACCCGAACAGGTGACCACCGGCGCGGCCGACGCCCGCAGCGACGTCTACGCGGCCGGCGTGCTGCTGTACGAGATGCTGACCGGCACTCCCCCGTTCGTGGGCGAGAACGCCATCTCGGTGGCCTACCAGCACGTCAACGAGGAGGTTCCGGCGCTGCGGGACGTCCCGGCCGAGGTGGCCGAGCTGGTCCGCCGGGCCACCCGCAAGGAGCCGTTCCTGAGGCCCGCCGACGCGGAGTCCTTCCTGTCCGAGGTCGAGACCGCGCGGGCCGTCCTGGGCATCCCGCAGGTGGACGTCCCGACGGTGGCCCCCGCAGCCGTCGCGGCCGAGGCCACCGCCATCGCACCGCACCCGTCCGCGGAACCGGCGACGGTCCGCGTCCAGCCGGTCGGCGTGGGCGCTGTGGGCGTGGGCGCGGTCGCCTACGCGGAGCCCACGGTCCCCGTCCGCCGCCCGGACACCGGCGGCCCCCAGGGCACCCGCGCGATGCCCCGAGCCCTGCTCGGCGACCCCGCCACGGGCACACCGGCGGGCGGCACGCCCCTCGGTCCTCCGACGCCCCCCGGCACGCCCAAACCGCGCCCCAAGCGCCCCCCGCGCAAGAAGACGCCCGAGCAGCTCCAGGCCGAGATGCGGGCGCGCAGCAAGAAGCAACTCATCACCTGGCTGAGCGTCGTGGTCGTGGCGGCGGTCCTGATCGGCCTGACGACGTGGTGGCTTTCCATCGGCAAGGTCGCCTCCGTGCCGAACGTGGTCGGCCAGGAGCAGGAGGTGGCCACCGCGATCATCGAGGACGCCTCCCTCAAGACCGCCGTCAGCACGGAGAACAGCAACACCGTGCCCAACGGCCAGGTGCTGCGCACCGAACCCGCCGCCGGCACCGAACTGACCCGCGGCGACCTGGTGAAGGTCATCGTGTCGCGCGGCAAGCCCGTCGTGCCCCAGGTGACCGCGGGCTCCGAGCCCGCGGCGGCCGAGCGGGAGATCGCGTCCGCCGGCCTGAAGTCCCAGCTCAACCCGGCCGAGGACGCGTTCAGCGACCGGGTGCCCAAGGGCAAGGTGGTCACCCTCAAGCCCGCGCCCGGCACCCCGGTGGACATCGGCACGACGGTCACGGTCGTGCTGAGCAAGGGCGTGGAGCCCAAGCCGGTCCCGAACGTGAAGGGCAAGACCAAGGACGAGGCCTTCGCCGAGCTGTCGGCAGCCGGTTTCGAGCCCGTCGAGGGGCCGCAGGAGCCCTCCGGCGAGGTGGAGGGCGGCCGGGTGGTCCGCACCAACCCCGCCGCCGGCACCACCCTGACCAGCGACAAGAGGGTCACCGTGATCATCGCGGAGGACCGGGGCGTGCTGGTGCCCAACGTCGAGGGCAAGTCGGTCAAGGACGCCAAGGAAGAGCTGCAAAAGGCCGGGTTGCAGGTCGAGGTGCAGTTCAACAACCGCGATCGCGCGAGGGTCGTGAACCAGTCCATCCGCGGTGGCGAGCGAGTGCCCAAGGGCACCAAGATCGTCCTGATCGCTGTGTGAAATTGCCGCGACTCCGTCGCGGCGGCTCGGCCGCCTGAAAGTCGGCTCATCGCGCGGCCTCGCGAAACGCGAAACGCCCCGGCGGTTCCCCGCCGGGGCGTTTTCCGTCTGCTCAGGAGATCAGCTGCGGAGCATCTCGGCCACGAGGAACGCCAGCTCCAGCGACTGCTGGGTGTTCAACCGCGGGTCGCACGCCGTCTCGTACCGGCCCGCCAGGTCCGTGTCCGAGATCTCCTGCGCGCCGCCCAGGCACTCGGTGACGTCCTCGCCGGTCAGCTCGATGTGGATGCCGCCCGGGTGGGTGCCCAGCCGCCGGTGCACCTCGAAGAAGCCCTGCACCTCGTCCACGATCCGGTCGAAGTGCCGCGTCTTGTAGCCGGTCGACGACTCGTGCGTGTTGCCGTGCATCGGGTCGCACTGCCAGATGACCTGGTGGCCGCTGGCCGTGACCTTCTCCACGATGGCCGGCAGCACGTCCCGCACCTTGCCGTTGCCCATCCGGCTGATCAGCGTGAGCCTGCCGGGCTGGTTGTACGGGTCCAGCCGCTCGACGTACTCGACCGCCATCTCCGGCGAGGTCGACGGGCCGATCTTCAGGCCGATCGGGTTGGCCAGCAGCTCGGCGAAAGCGATGTGCGCGCCGTCCAGCTGCCGGGTCCGCTCGCCGATCCACAGGAAGTGCGAGGACAGGTCGTACAGCTTGGGCTGGTCGCCGGTGGCGTCCAGGCGCAGCAGAGCCCGCTCGTAGTCCAGCAGCAGGGCCTCGTGCGAGGCGAAGATCTCGGTGGTGTGCAGCGAGGAGTCGTCCACCCCGCACGCCGACATGAACCGCAGGCCCCGGTCGATCTCGGCGGCCAGCGCCTCGTACCGCTCGCCCGCGGGCGAGGTGCGCACGAAGTCCTTGTTCCACTCGTGCAGCCGGTGCAGGTCGGCCATGCCGGCGCTGGTCATCGCGCGCAGCAGGTTCATCGCCGCGCCCGCGTTGGCGTAGGCGCGGATCATCCGCGACGGGTCGGGGATGCGCGCCTCGGGGGTGGTGACCAGCGAGTTCACGATGTCGCCGCGGTAGGACGGCAGGCCCAGCGCGTCGATGTTGGACGAGCGGGGCTTGGCGTACTGGCCCGCGATGCGGCCGATCTTCACGACCGGCAGGCTCGCGCCGTAGGTGAGGACGACGGCCATCTGGAGCAGGGTCCGGACGTTAGCGCGGATGTGCGGCTCGGTGTTGTCCGCGAACGTCTCCGCGCAGTCGCCGCCCTGCAACAGAAAGGCCTCGCCGCGCGCGACGCCCGCGAGGTGCTCGCGGAGGCGGTCGATCTCGGCCGGCACGGTGATCGGCGGCACGCTCTCCAGCACGGCGCGCACCCGACGCACCTGCTCGGCGTCCGGCCACTCGGGCTGCTGCGCCGCGGGGCGGCCCAGGGCGTCGTCCAGTCGCGTGCGAAGCTCGGGCGGAAGCGGCGGCAGCTCGGGAAGCGTGTCCACGGGCACGTCCACAGTCCAGTTCACGTGTTAAGGGTAGGCGGTCCACACTGAGAGACGGGGGCGGGTGGGCGTCGGCATGATGAGCGTCATGCCCGTCACCCCTGCGGACGACCACCTGCTGGACGACGCCACGGCGAACCGCCTCCTGACCACCGCCACCGCCAACGTCCTGCGCGACCATCCGGTGCACTGGATGCACGTCGTGTCCTCGGACGCCGAACTGGTGCCGCAGCGGGTGCTGCACCCGGTCTTCGCGGGCTCGTTCGACTGGCACTCGTGCGTGCACCAGACGTGGCTAGTGGTCCGCCTGCTGCGCCTGCGCCCCACCCTGGCCGAGGCCGACGAGGCACGACGGGCGCTGGACAGCCTCATCACCCCGGCAGGCGTCCAGACCGAGGCCGACTTCTTCGCCGGCCCGATGGGCGCGTTCTGGGAGCGCCCCTACGGGTGGGCCTGGCTGCTAGCCCTGGACGCGGAGCTGCGGACCTGGGATGCGGCCCCGTGGGACCTGCACCCACTGTCCGAGGTCGTCCGCTCGCGCTACCTCGACTGGGTGTCACGCGCCCGACTGCCCATCCGAGCGGGCACACACGCCAACACCGCGTTCGCGACCGGCTTGGTCCTGGACGCCGCCCGCGCCGTAGGCGATGAGGAACTGGCCGACGCTTGCGTCGAGGCCGCCCTGCGCTGGCACCGCGAGGACCGCGACTACGGCGGCTTCGAACCGGACGCGGCAGACTTCCTGTCCCCCGCACTGACCGAGGCGGACCTGGTACGGCGGGTCCTGCCGGACTTCCCGACGTGGTTCGGGTCATTCCTGCCCAACCTGGACGAGGCCCGCTGGAAGGTGTTGCGCGAGCCGGTACCCGTGGACGACCCAAGCGACCCCTACGGCTCACACCTGGTGGGCTTGGCACTGTCCCGTGCCTGGTGCTGGCGCTCGATCGCCGACGCCCTGCCCACCGGCCACCGGTACCGAGACCTGGCTTTCACGGCCGCCGACGATCACCGGGAGGCAGGCCTGCGGTACGTGTTCGGCCACGGGTACTACGCCGAACACTGGCTAGGCACCTTCGCGACGTACCTGGCCCTCGGCGCTTTCTCCTAAACAAGCCGCCACCCCACACCACACGCAGCGCCGCCCTTCGCGCGCAGCGCGGGTTCTTCGGCGAAGCCGGCGAGTGGGCAGTCCGCCGAGGAGGACACAGCGCAACTTGGGCTTCTTGCTTGTGTCATCCC
>NZ_JBBEGC010000155.1:0-14900 GCF_037401995.1 Saccharothrix sp. CCNWYY140 | reverse complement strand
TACGGGGATGACGGAAGAAGCCCAAGTCGGGAGGTCTGCTGCGCGAGCTACTTCGAAAAGCGCGCGCCCTGCGGGCGTCGGGAGGTGCGGCGTGGTTGGGTTAGGGCTTCGGGCCGTGGGCGGGGTGCGAGAGGCCGGGATGGGTAGGGGTCGGTCCCGATAGGTTGGAGTGCATGGCCTACAGCGGCTTCGACCACCGGCTTCTCGACGCGTTTCGCCGCGCGGGTGTCTCGTGGACCCGGACCTACGTGGTCCAGCGGGTGTTGCGGGCCGTGAGTGGGACGTCGTTGTTCAGCAGGCACGTGTCCGCGTTGGCCGGGATGGCGTCGGAGTTGCCGCGGACGCGGGTCGTGTTGGAGAACTTCGCCGACACCGCCCAGCCGCGGATCTCGTTGCTGCGGTCGCTGTGCGAAGGGACGCGGGCCGCGGTCGAGCGCGGGATCGGGCGGTGGGGGCCCGATGCCGTGTTGCTCGACGTCCGGGCCGTGCTGGACTCGCTGATCGCCGACCTCGACGACCAGGTGCGCATCCCGATGGGGCGGCGGCGGGAGCTGGCCCGGGAAGCGGCGGCGGCCGTGGGTGAGCTGCTGCCGGACGTGCGGCGGTTCCTGGAGGCGACCTTCACGGCGGTGTGGGACGGGCCGGAGGCCGCCACCACCGTCGCCGAGCTGGACCTGTTGTCCGACGAGCTGGCGTGCCTGGTCGCCGCGACCGACCGGGACCACGACACGCTGTGCCGCGAACTGGCCGACCGGGTGGACCGCCTCGACGCCCGGTCCGTGCTGGATCTCCTGCTGCCCTCGCCCCAGCGGTACCGGGTGGCGGTCGTGGTGCACGGCGCCACCGCGTTGTCGCACCTGGCCGTGCTGGACCCGACCGCCACGACGGCCGCGTTGACCGAGCCCGAGCGGTTGGGGTTCGGTTCGGTGAACCGGCTGCGGGCGTTCGTGCGCGAGGTGCCGACGCACGGTGCCGCGTGCCTGGCCTCCGTCCAAGTGGACGCCGTGGACGCGCCCAGTGCCGGCCGGGCCGCGCGGCGCACGATGTCCGAGCTGCTGGACCAGTACATGGCCGGGCACCGGCTGGTCACGCTGTCGCTGGGCGACGACGTGCTGGTGTCCGGTGTGGACCGGCAGGTGCGGCACCTGCCGCCCCGCCGCACCACCGTGAAACGCGCCGACCCCCTGGTCCCGGGCTGGCCCCGGACCCTGCGCAACGGCCTGCGGATGGCCCACGTGGCCCGCGTGACCGAGGCCCCGCTGCCCGCCGCCGCGCTGGCGTGGGCGGCGCTGGAGGCCTGCGGTCTGGAGAACCGGGGCGACCTGGCGGCGGCCCTGGCCCTGCAAGCCCTGCGGCAGCAGGTCGTCGAGGCGCACCAGCAGCTGCACCAATCCGCCACCGCCGTGGTCCGCGCGGCCCGGTCGCGCGTGGAAGTCCTGGAACAGCGCAGCACGGCCCTGGACCGCGCCCTGGGGGCCTGCCCGCCGGACCACCCCGACTACCCGCCCCTGCGCGCCCGCGCCGACCGGGAACGCGCCGAACTGCTTGCGGCGCAAGAACACCAGCGCTCGGCCGACCGGGACCTGACCGCGAACCTGGCCGTGGTCAACGCCTACGCCAAGTGCGACGGCTTCACCCGCCTGCACGACCTCAACACGTGGGTGGACATCCTGCTGCCCCCGAGACCCACCGACCCGCCGGCCCTGACCGCCGCCCGGGACGCCCTGGCGGCAGCGCTGACCCACACCTCGCCCCTGGCGGCCCAGCAGATCGCCGACTGGTCCCACCGGCTGTCCGACCCTGCGGCGTGCGCGGCCTGGCTCCAGGACAGCCAAAAACGCATGGCGACCTTCCTGGACGCCCTCTACACCGCGCGCAACCTGACGTTCCACTCCGGCCAGTTCCGCGCCGAGGGCGACCTGGTGCTGGGCACCGGCGGCTCCCACGTCGTCGACTTCTCGCTGGAGGTCCTGGGCAACTGGTACCGCAACACCCCCGACCCGGACACCGCGCCCAGCGCCATCATCACCGAACTGGCCCAACGCCAACGCTCGATCCAGGCCCGGCTGCGCAAACGCGCCAAACCCCTGCACACCCTGGACGTGGCCCGCCTGACCGGCCCGCCGCCCACCGACGTCTGGGGCAGGCCCTGACGGCCGTAGGCTGGTCGGCGTGGAGTCGACCCGCATCGACCGCTGGCTGTGGGCGGTCCGGCTGACCAAGACGCGCCCGGACGCGGCGGCGGCGTGCCGCGGCGGGCACGTGCGGATCAACGACAAGCCCGCCAAGCCCGCCAGCACCGTGGTCGCCGGCGACGAGGTGCGCGCCCGCGTCGGCGACACCACGAAGGTCGTCGAGGTCGTCCGGGTCATCCAGAAACGGGTGGGCGCGGCCGACGCCGCCGCCTGCTACCTCGACCGCACTCCCCCGCCGCCGGCCGAGCTGCCCGTCGCCCGCCGGGACCGTGGTGCGGGCCGGCCCACCAAGCGCGAGCGCCGGGTCCTGGACAAGTTCCGCACCAGCGGGCTCTGACTGCGCCGAACGGAGCACACCCGCCCGACAAAGGTCCACACAACCCTACGTACGGGTCTGGTGGCGGCGCGTGATGGCTGGTTGTTTGGGTATCGGGAGCCTCCCTGTCACCCGGCTCCCGATTTTCCCTGTACACAAGGAGATCACCATGCTCGTGCGAAAGGTCGCACGCGCCGCCGTGGTCGCGCTGGGGATGCTGCTGCCGCTCGTCGCGGTCGCCGCTCCCAGCGCGTCGGCGGAGGCCGCGCAGCCCCAGGCGCTGGTGCGCACCCTGTACTACGACACCAGCCAGGCCCAGGAGTTCGCGGCGGACTGGGACAAGGCGGCGGCGAACTGGAACGCCTCCGTGGTCAACGTCCGGCTCGTCAAGAAGTCGGCGGGCACGCCGACCAACATCCGGATCTACGCCGACAACGGCTGGCCGCGCGCCTACGTGACGTCGTTGGGCAACGGCACCGTCTACATGGGCCGCCAGGCCGTCCAGCAGGGCTACTACCGGCCGCGCATCTCGACCCACGAGATCGGCCACATCCTGGGTCTGCCGGACCGGCGCACGGGCCTGTGCGCCGACCTGATGTCGGGGTCCAGCGCCCCGGTGTCCTGCAAGAACGACCTGCCCAACGCGGCCGAGCGCGCCGAGGTCGACCGCAGGTTCGCAGGCTCCCTCGCGGCGCCGGACGTGCGGGCGGCGGGCTTCACGGCCCAGTCGGCCACGGAGTGCTACGTCTTCTGACGTGACGGCCCGTGGGGCGGACCACCACCCGCCCCACGGGTCGGCTACTGTCCCGGCGATCACCCGAACGGCTCACGTCGAGCCACCCGCCGGAGGTAGCCGATGCCGCGCCGCTCGACCCGCGCCGCCCTGATCGCCACGCCACTGGCGGCGTTCGCGCTGCTCAGCCCGGCCACCCCGACCCCGTCGGAGCCCGCCGCCCTGCCCGTCGCCCTGCCCGCCGCCGACTACTCGCCCGCCCCGGCACGGCTGCCCGACGACGGCTTGCAGGACACCCCGCCCGCCCCGGCGCCCGAGCAGCCCGCTCCCGAGCACATCGCGCCCGAGCAGCCCGCCGGCGCGCCGGTCGAGAGTGCGGGAGATCGCGTGATCCGCAACGCGATGGAGCCGGCGCCGCGCCCGCCGGAGACCGTGAGCATCGCTCCCGGTGTCCAGGAGGAGATCGACCGGCTGAACGACCAGCCCCGGATCGAGCTGGGCACCATCACCCCGCCCCCGCCGGAGCCGTTCGACCCGAACCACCCGTAACCGCGTTGTCCCCGGTGCTCGCGACCGGGTAGAAGGGGATGCGTGGAGTTCCGGGTCTTCGGTGCGGTCGAGGCCGTCGCCGACGGGGTGCGGCTGGACCTGGGTCACGCCCGCCAGCGCAGTGTGCTCGCGGCGCTCCTGGTGGACGTCAACCGTCCCGTGTCCGCCGAACGGCTCATCGACCGCGTGTGGGGAGAACGGCCGCCGTTGCGCGCCGAAGGCGTGCTGAGGACGTACGTGTCACGCCTGCGCCGCGCCCTCGGATCCGGCATCGGCCGGCGCGACGGCGGCTACCTGCTCGACGCCGAGCCGGACGACGTGGACCTGCACCGCTTCCGCGACCTGACCGCCCGCGCCCGCCGCCTCGACGACTCCGCGCACGCGTTGAAGCTGGTCGAGCAAGCCCTGGCGCTGTGCACGGGCGAGCCGTTCGCGGGCGTGGACACGCCGTGGTTCGAGGCCGAGCGGCGGGCCGTGGTCGCCGAGCGCGACGCCGCGCAGGCCCACCGCGTGGACCTCGCCCTGCGCGTCGGACGGCACACCGAGCTGCTGGCCGAGCTGCCCGTCCGCGCCGCCGAACGCCCCTGGGACGAGCGGCTGGCCGGACAGCTCATGCTCGCGCTCTACCGGGCGGGCCGGGCGGCGGACGCGTTGCGGCAGTACCGGACCACCCGACGCGCCCTGGTCGAGCACCTGGGCACCGAACCCGGCCCCGAGCTGCGCGAACTGCACCGGCGCATCCTCGACGACGATCCCCGGCTCACCGAGTCCGGTCGCCGCGTCCCGCAGCTGCTGCCCGCCGCGCCGGCCGCGTTCACCGGCCGGGAACGGGAACTGGCCGCGCTGGACGTGCTGCTCGACCGCGCCCCGGTCGCCGTGCTCACCGGTGGCGGCGGGGTCGGCAAGACGTGGCTGGCGCTGCGCTGGGCGCACCACCACCGCGACGAGTTCCCCGACGGCCGCCTGCACGTGGACCTGCGCGGCTTCGACCCGGTCGCCGAGCCGCTCGCGCCGGACACGGTGGTGCGCGGGTTCCTGGGCGCGCTCGGGGTGCCGCCGCGCGAGGTGCCCGCCGAGCCGGACGCGCAGGCGGGCCTGTACCGGGACCTGACCGCGGACCGGCGGCTGCTGGTCGTGCTGGACAACGCCCGCGACACCGGCCAGGTCGCGCCGCTGCTGCCCGGCGGCACGTCGTGCGCGGTGCTGGTGACCAGCAGGCACCGGCTGACCGGGCTGGTCGCGACGCGGGGCGCGGTGCCCGTGCCGGTCGACGTCCTGGACGAGCCGCAGGCGGCCGACGTGCTGGCCCGCCACCTGGGCGCGGACCGGGTCGCCGCCGAACCCGAGGCCGCCGACGTCCTCGCGAGGCACGGCGGTGGCCTGCCGCTGGCCCTGGGCGTCCTGGCCGCCCGCGCGAAGGCCGCGCCGCACGTCCCGCTGGCCGTGCTGGCGCAGGAGGTCCGCGATGCCCGGTTGGACGCCTTGGATACGGGTGACCTGCCCACCAGCCTGCGCGCGGTGTTCTCGGCGTCCCTGCGGGTGCTGGGCGCGGACGCGGTGCGCCTGTTCGGGCTGCTGGGGCTGGTGCCGGGGCCGGACGTGGGCGTGTCCGGCGCTGCGGCGCTGGCCGACCGGCCCGTGCCCCTGGTCCGGCGGGCGCTGCGTGAACTGGAAGACGCGCACCTGGTGCACCAGCACGTCCCCGGCCGGTACCGGATGCACGACCTGGTCCGCCTGCACGCCCGCGAACTGGCCGACGACCCGGACGCCCTGGACCGGTTGTGCGACCACTACTGCCATGTGGCGTCGGTGGCCGCGGCGATGTTCACCCCCGCCGAGCCGCACCGCAGGCCACCCGTACCTCCGCCGGTTGGTCCCGAGCCGGAGTTCCCCACGCACCGGGACGCGATGCGGTGGGTGAACGAGGAACGCGCGTGCCTGCTGGCGGTCGCAGTGCACGGACAGCCCCGACACGCCGCCCACCTGGCCCGCGCACTGGCCCGCTACCTCGACACGACCGCGCAGGTGCACGACGCGCTGGCCCTGCACACCGTCGCCGCCGAGCGCTCCGGTGACGGTTTCGCGCTGAGCAACCGCGGTTTCTGCCTGACCCGCCTCGGCCGGCTGGAGGAGGCCCTGCCGTTCCTGCGCCGGGCGCAGGAGGTCGTGGGCGACGACCTCGCGTTGGAGAACCTGGTCTGCACGCAGCTGGGCATCACCCTCGGCGAGCTGGGCCGCCGCGAGGAGGCCGGGGAACTGCACGCACGAGCGCTGGAGGTCGCGCGGCGCGCCGGGTTCCGGCACAGCGTGGCCGTGGCGCAGATCAACTCCGGCGACCAGGACATCCACTTCGGCCGCTACGAGCAGGCACGGGTGCGGTTGCAGGAGGCCGTGGACATCGCCAAGGACGTCGGCGACCCCGGTTTGGGCGCGGTCGCGTTGAGCGCTTTGGGCGTCCTGCACGGGCACCTGGGCAACAAGGCCAAGGCAGACGAGTACTTCGAGAAAGCACTCCAACGCTCAAGTGGCGCGGTCCTCATCCTCCGCATGGGCATCCTCTTCGACGCCGCCACCACCACCCACCGCCTGGACGGCCCGGCAGCCGCCCTCCCCCGCTACCAGGAAGCCCTGGACCTCAGCCGCCAAACCGGCTACCTGGCCGAACAAACCCGCGTGCACGAGGCGCTGGCCGTGGCCCTGCGCGAACTGGGCCGTGCGGACGAGGCAGCCGAGCACGCCACCCGCGCCGAGGAACTCCGCGCAAACCTCCGCTAAAAGTGCTCAGTTGGTGAGCACTTTGCCCGGGAGGATGGTTCTCATCAGCCACTGAGAGCCGAAGGAGCCCGAAATGCTGCGAGGACTCACCACCATCACCTTCACCGCCGACGACCTGACCGCCGCCCGCGAGTGGTACGCCGAGGTGCTGGGCATCCAGCCGTACTTCAGCCGCGACGTCGACGGCGCACCCGCCTACATCGAGTTCCGCATCGGCGACTACCAGCACGAACTGGGCATCGTCGACCGCCGCTTCACCGGCCCGGCCCCCGAGCGCCCCGGCGGCGCGACCGCGTACTGGGCCGTCGACGACGTCCAGGCGGCGTTCGACCGCTTGCTGGCGCTGGGCGCGCAGGTGTACCAGGAGCCGATCGAGCGCGGTCCGGGCTTCGTCACCGCGTCCGTGGTGGACCCGTTCGGCAACGTCCTGGGCGTCATGTTCAACCAGCACTACCTCGACGTGCTGGGAGCCTGACATGACCACCGTCACCGCCCCCACCGCCGCCCACTGGCGAGCATGGCTGGCCGAACACGCGGCTACGACCAAGGAGATCTGGCTGATCCTGCACCACAAGGACAGCCCCACCCCCAGCGTCCGCTACGCCGAGGCCGTGGAGCAGGCCTTGTGCTACGGCTGGATCGACGGCCACCACCGCAGCAACGACCCCCACTCCTCCCGCCTGCGCTTCACCCCTCGCACCGCACGCAGCACCTGGAGCCAGGTGAACCGCGACCGAGCCGAGCGCATGATCGAGGAAGGCCTCATGACCGAGGCCGGCCAGGCCGCAATCGACCTGGCCAAGGCATCGGGCACGTGGAACCCGGTCCCCAACCCGGACACCGTGCCGGACGACCTGCGCACAGCCCTGGACGCCTGCACCCCAGCCCGAGACCACTTCGCCGCGTTCCCCCCGTCGACAAAGCGCCTGATCGTGGCGTGGGTGGTTGGGGCAAAGCGCCCAGAGACCCGTGCCCGACGCATCGCCCAAACAGTGGACCTAGCTGCGATAGGAACCCGCGCCCGCTAACCCCCTTGCCCACCCGTGCACCACCTTTGTCCCCCGCTGCACCGGTCTCCCCAGGGTTGTTCCACCCTGGGGCCGGCGGCCGACACACTCGTCGTCATCTCAGGAAGGGACCGCGATGACGCCCTTGTCGGACACCTCCAGCTGGCTACCACTGGACGGCCTGGCCCCCGGTTTCGACCAGAACAAGGCACGGGCGGTCAGCGACCTGGACGGACAGACCTTCGACCTGGCCGGACGACGAGCACATTTCGCGGGAACAACGGTGGAATGGGCAGGCGGAACGCACCCCTGCGAGACGTTTCTGGTCGACGACGCCCTGTATTACGCCCAGTTCCACCCAGGAGCCCGCGAGGCGTTCTCCCTGTTCCTGGACCTGCGCAAGAACCACGCCCTCCTGGTGACCACGATCATCAACCACACGGGCACACCTCAGGTAACCCAGAAGTTCAGCCCCATCGCGCTAGGCGGAACAGGGACTCCCCCAGCACCCAGCAATTCGCTGATCGGCCGCCGAGCGATGTGGGTCTACAGCACGAACCACGCATACGAACACATCTACCTGAGCCCGCACTGGTACACGTGGCAATGCCTGGCAGGTCCGGAGAAGGGCTTGGCCGACACCGACGAGAACACCACGTACGAGCTGCGACCAGGGATCTACGTGTTCACCTGGCGGGAGAAGGTCATCCCGTGCGCGGCCGTGACCGTGGCCGACCACCGCGACGCCACGCGACTGCGATCACACGGGGCACTGTTCGGCCTGGACGAAGCAGGCACCACCCCCACCCACTTCGCCTTCGGCGCACACGGCCGCCTACTCAGCACGACCATCCACCCGATTAGTGCGCCGGGAAAACTTCAAAGAGGAGTGGAAGCGTCGTGAGCCAACAACAAGGTCCGTAAGAGGCCGGCGAGAGCCTCGCGTTCAACGGGAGAAAGCGGCGCGAGAAGAGTCTCCTCATTGGCCACGTGCCCGACCAACACGGCGTCGACCACTTCCCGCCCGGCATCGGTCAACCGGACCCGCACCAACCGCCGATCCGTGGGCGACTGACCCCGACGGACCAGCCCCTTCGCCTCCAGCCGGTCGATCCGGTTCGTGATGGCCCCCGAGGTCACCATCGCGGTCTTCAGGAGTGCCCCGGCCGTGAGCTCGTACGGTTCACCGGCCCGGCGGAGGCTGGCCAGGACGTCGAATTCCCACCGCTCCAGGTCGTGGGTGGCGAAGTAGTCCTTCAACCTGCGCTCGAACACCCGGGACAGCCGCAGCACCCGGCCGACCACGTGCATCGGCGACACGTCCACGTCGGGGCGCTCTTCCCGCCACTGGTCGGTCAGTTCGTCGACGGCGTCCCGTTCGGCTCCCACGACGTTCCTCCCGGTGCGTGGCCGTCGAGAAGCCTAGCGAACGTCGGTGGCTCCGGGGTCGTCCTCGGCCGGCTCGGACCACGGCGGCACTTCCTCCGCCAACTCCCGGTAGTGGTCGACCTCCTGCGGCGTCGGGTCCACCCCCGCCTCTTCCGCGAACTCCTCCGGGTCCTCCGCACGCGGCTCGCTCGCACCCGGCCCCTCGACGCCCGGCTCGCTCATCGCAACCACCTCCGGGCGAGGGGTGCCCTGTGCCACAAGGCGGAAACGTCGTCCCCGGTGGGGCCGACCACCGCCGCGTTACGTGAAGGAACTCACTGATCAACCAGGTTTGAGCCCGAGAACCGACGCCTACTGTGTACGCCGTTGTACGCCGTTCGCAGGGCACGTCGAGGCCCCGATCGTCTTCAGGGAGCCCCGATATGTTCCGCGCGTTGCGCGGCCGAAACTACCGCCTCTGGGCCGTGGCCGACCTCGTGTCGGTCACCGGTACGTGGATGCAGTTGATCGGCCTCAACTGGGTTGTCATGGAGCGCACCGGCTCCGCCGCGTCGGTCGGGCTGTCGGTGCTCGCGGGCGCGTTGCCGTCCGTGCTGCTGGGGCCGTGGGCGGGTGCGTTGGCCGACCGGTTGCCGGTGCGGAAGATCATCCTCGCCTGCCAGTCGCTGCACGCCCTGATCGCCCTCGTGCTGGCGTTCGCCGTGTGGCGGGAGGCGCCGGTCCCGGTGCTGTTCGCGTTGACCGCGACCGCCGGTCTGGTGTCGGTGTTCGACGGGCCGGCGCTGGGGCGGTTCGGCGGGCAGGTGGTGTCGCGCGAGGACCTGGGCAACGCCCTGGCGCTCGGCTCGGTGCTCAGCTCGACCGGCCGCATCCTGGGCATGAGCAGCGCCGCCGTGCTGGCCGCCGCGCTGGGCACACCCGCGCTGTTCCTGATCAACGCGGTCAGCTTCCTGGCGGTGGTGGTCGCGGTGCTGTCCATGCGCACCCGCGAGCTGCACCCCCTGGCCTCCAGCCCCCGCGAGCAGTCCGGTGTGCGGGCCGGGCTGCGGTACATCAGCGCGTCCGGGCGGCTGGTGCTGCTGTTCGCGCTCGGGTTCGTGCTGTCCAGCCTGGGCCGCAACTACCAGGTGACGATGGCCGCGATGAGCGACAGCGCCACCCAGTACGGCCTGCTGTCGACCGTCTTCGCCATCGGCACGGTGGTGGGCGGGCTGGCGGCGTCGGCGTTCCGGCGGCTCACCCTGCGGCTCCTGCTGGTGGCGGCGGGCGTGACGAGCGTGTTCCAGGCGATCGGCGGCGTGATGCCCGGCACCTGGGGTTTCGCGCTGGTGCTGCTGCCGATCGCCGCCGGTGCCGTGCTCATCGACACGACCATGAGCACCCGCCTCCAGCTCGACACCGCGGACGGCATGCGCGGACGACTGCTCGCGGTCAACCACGCCGTGGGCGCGGCGGCGGGCGCGGTCGGCGCGCCGCTGCTGGGCTGGCTGTGCGAACACCTGGGCGCGTCCGAGACGCTCGTGCTGGCCGGGACGCTCACCCTCGTCGCCACCGCCTTCGCGGCCACCGTCTTCGCCGCCCCACCCCACCGCCGAGCGGCCCTGGCGCACCGCGTCCTGCGCCGCCCGCACCCCGCCACACCCCCGCCCGGCCACGCCCACGGCACCACCCGGCCGAGCACGGGCCACGGCCCGCGACCGCACCCCCGCACCCGACGCGCCCGGCTACGAGCGGCGGTCCCGGGCCGGCGATAGCGGGCAGCGCCACGAACAGCGCGGTTCAGCACCCCGACGACGGCACCGCGTCCGCCCCCACAACAGGAGCGGACGCGGTGCCGTCGTTTCCAGCTACGGGTTGACCCCGAACTGCTTGGCCAGGTCGGTCAACATCGCGTTGGCCCCCTGGAGGCTGACCGCCGTGAACCAGGTCGAGTCGTTGACGTCCACGACCTTGCCCTTCAAGGTCCCCCACAGCGGGTTCGCCTGGAACTTCTCCTTGGGGTCCTCGGCGTTCTTCGTCTCGTCCTGGTACGCCGCCACGAAGATCATGTCCGCGTCCAGCTTGGTGATCTCCTCCTGGCTGAGGTTCACCGAGATCTTGTCCTTGACGTCGGGCTGGCCGTCGGGACGGGCCAGGCCGGCGTCGGCCATCACGATGCCGGGGTAGGAGGCGCTGCTGTACAGCCGGACTGTCGGCTCGCCCTCCACGAAGCGGACCACCGAGACCCGCGCGTCCTTGCCCAGCTTGGACTTGATGTCGTCGCCGATGCGCTTGGCGCGCTTCTCGTAGTCGCCGATCTTCCGCTCGGCCAGGCTCTCCTTGCCCAGGGCCTTGGCGAGCAGGCGGATGTTGTCCTTCCAGCTCGCGCCGGTGGTCTGGCTGAAGACCGTGGGCGCGACCTTGGCGAACTGGTCGTAGAACTTCTCGTGGCGGACCTTCGCCGAGACGATCAGGTCCGGCTTGATGTCGTAGAGCTTCTCGACGTCCGGGTTCTCCAGCGGGCCGACCTGCTGGGCGCCCTCGCCGTGCTTGCGGTCGTCGCCGAGGTAGTCGGGCAGCTGGTCGTAGTTGCGGTACTTCGTGTACGCGACGACCTTCGCCTCCAGGGCCAGGGCCGCGTCCACGTAGCTGGAGTCCAGGGCCGCGACGGTCTGCGGCTGGGTCGGCAGGGTCGCGGTGCCCATCACGTGCTCGATGGAGCGCGGGAAGCCCGGCGCCTGGCTGGTGCCGGTCTCCGGCGCGGCTTTGTCGCTCGCGGTGCACGCCGTCAGGGCCAGCAGTGCGGTCGTCGCGGCGAGGGCTGCTCGCCAAGGTGTCGTCATGTGGGCACTCTCTCTGCGCTTAGGCTTACCTAACGGACCTTAAGATGACGTCCGTCCGAAGTGGAAGCCGGAGTTGTCCAGATGACAGGGGGAACCGGTGTGACGGTGGTGGCCAGGGCCGGTCTTTCCGGTCGCCGGCGGCGCCGGGTCCTCGGGTTGGCCGCGCTGGTGGTGCTGCTCGTGGCCGTGTGCGCTGCGAGTATCACGTTCGGTGCGCGGGCGATTCCGCTTGATGCGGTGTGGGATGCGCTCGTCCGTCCGAACGGGACGGAGATCGACATCATCGTCTGGTCGCTGCGCGTGCCGCGCACGGTGGTGGGCGTGCTGGCCGGGCTCGCGCTGGGCGCGGCCGGGGCGTTGATGCAGGGGCACACGCGCAACCCGTTGGCCGACCCGGGTTTGCTCGGGGTCACGCAGGGCGCCGCGTTCGGCGTGGTGTTCGCGGTGGTCGTGCTGGGCGTGGACCGGCTCCACGGGTTCATCTGGTTCGGTTTCGCCGGCGCGATGGTCGCGAGCGTCGCCGTGTTCCTGTTGGGGGCCGTCGGCGGGCGCGGGGCGACGCCGGTGACGTTGGCGTTGGCCGGCGCGGCCGTGAGCGCGTTGCTGTACGGGCTGATCGCCGCCGTGGTGCTGGGCAACGAGCAGGGCATGGAGATCTACCGGTTCTGGCGGGTCGGGTCCATCGCCGGCCGGGATTTCGCGGTGGTGGGGCAGATCCTGCCGTTCCTGGTGGCCGGGTTGGTGCTGGCGGTGGTGAACACGCCGGGCATGAACACGCTGGCGCTGGGCGAGGACGTGGCCACCGCGTTGGGGCAGCGGGTCGCGCGGACCAGGGTGCTGGGTGTGGTGGCGATCACGTTGCTGGTGGGGTCGGCGGTGGCGGCGTGCGGGCCGATCGCGTTCCTGGGGTTGGTGGTGCCACACCTCGCGCGTGCTGTGACCGGGCCGGACTACCGGTGGCTGGTGCCGTTCTCGGCACTGCTGGGGGCAGTGCTGTTGCTGGCCGCCGACGTGCTCGGGCGCGTGGTGACCGGGGACAGCTTCGAGGTGGGGATCCTGCTGGCGATCATCGGCGCGCCGGTGTTCATCGTGCTCGTGCGTCGGAAGGGACTGGCCCGGATATGAGGGTGGTGGCTGTCGGGCCGGCTCGCTGGCGGGTCCGGCCCCGGGCCGTGGGCGTCGCGGCCGGCGCTTTCGCGCTGTTGGTGCTGGTGGCGGCGGTCAACATCGGGATGGGCAGTTCGCACATCGCCGTGCTGGACGTGCTGGAGACGCTGCTGGGCGGCGGGACCGCTCGCGAGCGGGGGATCATCTTCGACCTGCGGCTCCCCCGGACGTTGACCGGTGTGCTGGTCGGTGCCGCGCTGGGGTTGTCCGGCGCGTTGTTCCAGTCGTTGGCGCGGAACCCGTTGGCCAGCCCCGATGTGCTGGGGATCACGTGGGGCGCCGGGGCCGCGACCGTCGCCGTGATCGTCGTCGGCGGGTACCGGGGGCAGGTCAGCGGCGCGGTCGGTGCGGTGGGGATGCCCGTGGCCGGGTTGGTCGGTGGTCTGGTCGCCGGGGTGTTGCTCTACGCGTTGTCCTGGCGGCGCGGGATCGACGGGTACCGGATGGTGTTGATCGGCATCGGGCTGTCCGCCATCGGGTACAACACCGTGTACTGGCTGCTGACCATCGGCGACGTCAACGACGCTGCGCGCGCGGTGACGTGGATCGTGGGCAGCCTGTCGGAGGCTTCCTGGTCCGCGGTCGGTCCGGTGTTGCTGGCGCTGGTCGCGTTGGTGCCGATCACTCTGGTGCTCGGGCACACCATCGGCGGCTTGCAGTTTGGCGACGAGACCGCTCGGGGTCTTGGTATTCGGGTGGACGCGGCACGCGGGACGTTGCTGCTGCTGGGCGCGGCGCTGGCGGCTGTCGCCACGTCGGCCGCCGGCCCCATCACGTTCGTCGCTCTGGCCACGCCCCAGATCGCGTTGCGCCTGACGCGTTCCCCGCAGCCGCCTTTGGTGGGGTCGATGGTGATCGGCGCGTTGCTGACCGTGTCTGCGGACCTGGTGACGCGCTTGGTGATCCCCGACCTGCCCGTGGGCGTGCTGACAGCGATCCTCGGCGCGCCTTACTTGATCTTCCTGTTCATCCGGAGCCGCCGGGAGGCGCGAGCGTGAACGTTCGTCTGAAGGCCGAGTCACTGCGGCTGGGGTATGGCGAGAACGTCGTGGTGGACGGCCTGGACCTAGACGTCCTGGACCGCACGGTGACGGCGATCATCGGCCCGAACGGCTGCGGCAAGTCCACGCTGCTGCGCGCGTTGGCCCGGTTGTTGCGGCCGACTTCGGGTGCGGTGTTGTTGGACGGCAAGGAAATCGACCGCTTGCCGACGCGCGATGTCGCCCGGGTGGTGGGCTTGCTCCCCCAGTCTCCGGTGGCTCCCGAGGGTTTGACGGTGGCGGACCTGGTGGCACGCGGCCGGCACCCGCACCAGCGGTGGTACCGGCAGTGGTCGTCGGCCGATGAGGAGGCCATCGAGCGCGCGCTGGAGCTGACCGGGATGGCGGAGTTGGCGGATCGGCAGGTGGATCATCTGTCCGGGGGGCAGCGGCAGCGGGCTTGGATCTCGATGACGTTGGCGCAGGAGACGGATCTGCTGTTGTTGGACGAGCCGATCACGTATCTGGATCTGGCGCACCAGATCGACGTCCTGGACCTGGTGCATCGGTTGCATCGGGAGCGGGGGACGACAGTGGTGATGGTGCTGCATGATCTGAACTTGGCGGCTCGGTATGCGGATACGTTGGTGGCTATGCGGGGTGGACGGGTGTTGGCTTGTGGGGAGCCTGGGGAGGTGTTGACGGAGGCGATGTTGGAGGAGGTCTTCGGGTTGTCGGCGAAGGTCATCGCGGATCCGGTGTCGGACACGCCCTTGGTGATCCCGATCAGCGCCCATCTCCAGTAGCCACCGCTACCAACGATTCCGCCGGCCGCAAGCCTGCTGCACCACCCATCAGACCGGCCGCGCCGCTTTTCGCCCGAAGGGCGGTTCCGCCGAAGGCGGCGCGCTCTTGCGTTCCGCCAAGCGGCAGCGACCACGGGAAGGGCCTCGGTTTCTTTCCCCGT
>NZ_JBBEGC010000154.1:0-15022 GCF_037401995.1 Saccharothrix sp. CCNWYY140 | reverse complement strand
ACGGGGAAAGAAACCGAGGCCCTTCCCGTGGTCGCTGCCGCTTGGCGGAACGCAAGAGCCCCCCGCCCTTCGGGCGTGACGCCTTCGGCGGGAAAGCGCGCGGCGGTCGAGTGGCGGGTCGCGCGAATCTGCGGCCTGCTCCCCGAGGTGGGGTGATCAGGAACGTGGCGAGTGGCGGTGGTCCCTCACACGGCACGCTCCATGCACACCAGCTGATCCCGTTCCTCCCACGATTCGGCGACGGTGAAACCGAGCCGCTCGTACAGGGCGATGGCACCTTCCCGCCACTTCCACACCGACAGCCGCACCGTGCCGACGCCGCTATCCGCGCAATGCGCAAGCGCGGCCTCGACCAGGCCGGATGCGACGCCCCGGCCCCGGAACGCCGGGTCCGTCCAGAGCCTCTTGACCTCTGTCCGGCCGTCGACGGGGGCGGTCACCACCAAGCAGCCCACGGCTGTGTCGCCGCTCAGGGCCACCAGCACGACATCGTCGGCGAACGCGGACCGCGGGTCCAGGACCTCTGCCTTGTAGCGGTCCGGCAACCCGTCCACGTCGACGACGGCCACGCCCTTCTCCGCCTCCGTCCGCAGGTGGTAGGCCGCCAGCAACTCGGCCAACCGGTCCGCGGAAAGGCCCTGACCCGGCCAGCGGACGATGACGACCTCGCGTTGGTCACTCATCGCGCCAGCATCACACGACCGGCACCAGACGCCCGAACCCGCTGCGGGAGCGGTCGGCGCGGCGGGCCGATACGGTGGGTTCGCGCCGACCGTCCACCTCGGAGCCGGGAGCAGTCCGTGGCCGAGCAGTCCAGCAGTGCCCTCATCGCCGTCACCGGGGCCACCGGGCGGCTCGGCGGACGGATCGCGCGGCGACTGGCGGAGCGCGGGGTCGCCCAGCGGCTGGTGGTGCGCGACCTCTCGCGTGCGCCCGAACTGGCCGGCGCGTCCGCGGTGTCGGCCCGGTTCGAGGACGGGGACGCGGTGCGGGCCGCGCTGGAAGGCGTCACGACCGCCCTGATGGTGTCCGCCGACGAGACACCCGACCGCGTCGAGCAGCACCGCACCTTCGTGGACGCCGCCGTCGACGCCGGGGTGCGGCACCTGGTCTACACCTCCTTCTACGGCGCGGCGGCCGACGCGACCTTCACACTGGCCCGCGACCATTACGCCACCGAGTCCTACATCAGGACCACCGGGTTGGGGCACACCTTCCTGCGGGACAACCTCTACGCCGACTTCACGCCGTTCATGGTCGGCGAGGACGGCGTGATCCGGGGTCCGGCGGGCCACGGCAAGGCCGCCTTGGTCGCCCTGGACGACATCGCCGACGCCGCCACGGCCGTGCTGCTCGACCCGCACGCCCACGACGCCGCCACCTACGACCTGACCGGCCCCGAAGCGCTCACGTTCGCCCAGATCGCCGAGACGATCGAGAAGGTCACCGGCCGCCCCACGACCTACCACGCCGAGACGGTCGAGGAGGCCTACCGCTCGCGGGCGGTCTACCAGGCGCCCGACTGGCAGGTCGACGCCTGGGTCACCACCTACACCGCGATCGCCGCGGGCGAGCTGGCGGGCGTCACCGACCACGTCGAGCGCCTCATCGGGCGGCCCGCCACACCGCTCGTGGACGTGCTCGCGGCGTGATCAGTCTCACGGCCGACGTGTATCCACGAAGGCCTTTGTAGGGTTCCTACAACATTGGGGCGGCAACACGCATAGCTGCCACCGTTGGAATCCCGCGCGTCTACATAAAGGCTGAGTCTCGACGGTCGCCACAGACCGCACGTCCGACGAGGAGCTCGTTCTTGTTCTCCCGAATCGCCATCGTCAACCGGGGCGAAGCCGCCATGCGGCTCATCCACGCCGTGCGCGACCTGGCCGCGCAGACCGGGTCGCGCATCGAAACCGTGGCCCTGCACACCGACGTCGACAGCACGGCCACCTTCGTCCGGGAGGCCGACCTCGCCCACGACCTGGGTCCCGCCGCGAACCGGCCGTACCTGGACCTCGCGGTGCTGGAGAAGGCCCTGGTGGAGACCGGGGCCGACGCGGCCTGGGTCGGCTGGGGCTTCGTCGCCGAGGACCCGGCGTTCGCCGAGCTGTGCGCCCGCGCCGGCGTGACCTTCATCGGACCCGACCCCGACGCCATGCGCAAGCTGGGCGACAAGATCGGCGCGAAGCTGATCGCCGAGGAGGTCGGCGTCCCCGTCGCGCCCTGGTCGCGCGGCGCGGTCGAGGACCTGGACGCCGCCCTGGAGGCCGCGCGCGGCATCGGCTACCCGCTGATGCTCAAGGCCACCGCGGGCGGCGGCGGCCGGGGCATCCGGGTGATCACCTCCGAGCAGGAGCTGGTGGACGCGTTCGACCGGACCAGCCAGGAGGCGCAGCGGGCCTTCGGCAGCGGCGTGATGTTCCTGGAGCGCCTGGTCACCGGCGCCCGCCACGTCGAGGTGCAGGTCATCGCCGACGGGCAGGGCACGGCGTGGGCGCTGGGCGTGCGCGACTGCTCGGTGCAGCGGCGCAACCAGAAGATCATCGAGGAGTCCGCCTCGCCGGTGCTCTCGCCCGAGCAGGTCGAGGACCTCAAGGGCTCCGCCGAGCGGCTCGCGCTGGCGGTGGGCTACCGGGGCGCGTGCACGGTCGAGTTCCTCTACCACCCCGGTGACCGGCAGTTCGCGTTCCTGGAGGTCAACACCCGCCTCCAGGTCGAGCACCCGATCACCGAGATCACCACCGGGTTCGACCTGGTCCGCGCCCAGATCCACGTCGCCTCGGGCGGCAAGCTGGAGGGCGCGAAGCCGGTCGAGTGGGGTCACGCGATCGAGGCGCGGCTGAACGCCGAGGACCCCGACCGCGACTTCGCGCCCGGCCCCGGCCGCATCGAGCGGCTGGAACTGCCCGCCGGCCCCGGCATCCGCGTGGACACCGGTGTCAGCGAGGGCGACTCGATCCCGCCGGACTTCGACTCGATGATCGCCAAGATCATCGCCCACGGCCGCGACCGCGCCGAGGCGTTGGCCCGGCTGCGCCGCGCGCTGGCCGAGACCACCGTGATCATCGAGGGCGGCGCGACCAACAAGAGCTTCGTGCTGGACCTGCTCGACGAGCCCGCCGTGCTCGACGCGACCGCCGACACCGGCTGGATCGACCGCGTCCGGGCGCAGGGCGGGCTGGTCAGCCACCGGCACTCGGCGGTCGCGCTGGCCACCGCCGCGATCGAGGTCTACGAGGACGAGGAGCAGCTGGCCCGCCAAGAGCTGTTCACCTCCGCGCGCGGCGGTCGCCCGCACACCCGGCACGAGGCCGGGCGGGTGCTGGAGTTCACGCTGCGCGGCCAGAGCTACAAGGTGCACGTGGCCCGCATCGGCGGGCACCGGTTCCGGGTCGGCGTGTCGGCGGCCTCCGGTCCCGCGCACACGGCGGACGTCGACGTCGAGCGGTTCGACGACCACACCGGCCGCATCCGGGTCAACGGCGTGCGCTACCGCGTGGTCACCGGCGTGCACGGCGCGGTCCACCACGTCGAGGTCGACGGCGTCACCCACCGCGTGAGCCGGGACGAGGGCGGCGTGCTGCGCTCCCCCATGCCCGCGCTGGTGGTGGCCACGCCGCTGGAGGTCGGCGACGAGGTCGAGGCCGGCGCGCCGGTCCTGGTCCTGGAAGCCATGAAGATGGAGACGGTGCTGCGCGCGCCGTTCCGCGCCCGGCTGCGCGAGTCCGCGGTGTCGGTGGGCAGCCAGGTCCCGGCCGGCGCCCCGCTGCTGCGGCTGGAGCCGGTGGGCGACGGCGAGGACGCCGCGCCGCAGGCGGCCGGCCCGGCCGTCGAGCTGGACCTGCCCGCCGCGAGCACCCGCCCGGCGGCCGACGAGCTGCGCCAGGAGCTGCGGGACCTGCTGCTGGGCTTCGACTCCGAGCCCGGCGGCGCGGACCGCCTGGCCGCCGCCTACCTGGACCGGCGCGCCGAGCTGGCCGAACGCCCACTGGCCGACGAGGCCGGGCTGCTGCGGCTGTTCGCCGACCTGTCCGAACTGAGCCGCAACCGGCCGGTCGGCGAGGAGCAGCCGGACAACCGCGTGCACAGCCCGCGCGAGCACTTCCACACCTACCTGCGCAGCCTGGAGCCCGACCGGGCCGGGGTGTCGGCCACGTTCCGCCGCAAGCTGTCCACGGCGCTGGCCAACTACGGCGTGACCGACCTGGAGCGCACGCCGGCGCTGGAGGAAGCGGTCTTCCGGATCTTCCTGGCCCAGCAGCGGGCCACCGCCGACGCGAACGTCGTGGCCGCGTTGCTGCGCCAGTGGCTGACCGAGGCCCCGCCGGCCGAGGACGACCGGGTCACCGTCGGTCTCGCGCTGGAGCACCTGGTGGCCGCCACGCAGGTGCGGTTCCCGGCGGTGTCGGACCTCGCGCGCGGTGTGGTGTTCCGCTGGTTCGCCCAGCCGATGCTGCGCCGCTCCCGTGCCCGCGTGCACTCCGAGGTGCGCAAACACCTGATCCACCTGGACCGCAACCCGGACGCCGCCGACCGCGCCGAGCGGATCGCGGTCATGGTCGCGAGCCCCGAGCCGCTGGTGCGGCTGCTGGGTCAGCGCATCGGCCGTCCCGGCGTGGACCATGCGCCGCTGCTGGAGGTGCTGGCCCGCCGCTACTACGGCACCGACGCGCTCACGGCGATCCGCACCGAGCGGGTCGGGAACTGCGTCTTCGTCGCCGCCGAGAACCGGGGCACGCGCGTGGTCAGCACCGCGGTGGACTTCGCCGCGCTGCCCGAGGCGGTGCGGGCGCTGGAGGCGGTGGCGGGCGCGGAGCCGCTGGTCGCCGACCTCTACGTCACCTGGCCCGACGGCCCGACCGGCCACGAGGAGATGGCCGCGCGCCTGGGCGAGGCGCTGGCCACCCAGCCGCTGCCCGCCGGGCTGGACCGCATCACCACCACGGTGGCGGGCCGGCGCGACGAGGCCATGCACCACCACTTCACCTTCCGCCCCGAGCCCGCGGGCCTGGCCGAGGAGCGCCTGGTCCGGGGCCTGCACCCGCGCATCGCCGAGCGGATGCAGCTGGACCGGCTGCGCGACTTCGACCTCACCCGCCTGCCGTCGCTGGACGAGGAGGTCTACCTCTACCAGTGCGTCGCCAAGGAGAACCCGTCCGACGAACGCCTGGTGGCGCTGGCCCAGGTGCGCGACCTGACGCCGCTGCGCGACGACGAGGGCCGGATCGCGGCGCTGCCCGCCGCCGAGGACGTGCTGTCCGCCTGCCTGGACGCCATCCGCCGGGCCCGCAGCCGCCACGGCGGCGGTCACCGGCCCGCGACCAACCGGATCGTGCTCTACGCGTGGCCGCCCACCGACCTCGGCTCGGGTGACCTGGACGCGGTGGCCCAGCGCGTCTTGCCCACCACCACCGGGCTGGACCTGGAGGAGGTGCTGTTCCTGGCCCGCCGCCGCGACGAGGGCGGCAAGCTGGTGGACATCGCCGTGCGCATCGGCGACGACGCGGGCGCGGGCGTCCGGCTGTCGTTCGTCAAGCCGCCCACCCAGCCGGTCCGGCCGCTGGACGACTACCGCCAGAACGTGCTGCGGGCCCGCAGCCGGGGCACGGTCTACCCGTACGAGCTGATCGACGTGCTCACCGGGCCGAACGGGTCGTTCACCGAGTACGACCTGGTGGACGGCTCGCTGGTGGCGGTGGACCGGCCGCGCGGGCGCAACAGCGCCGCGATCGTGCTGGGCACGGTCACCACGCCCACCGCCAAGCACCCCGAGGGCATGACCCGCGTGGTGCTGCTGGGCGACCCGACCAAGGCGCTGGGCGCGCTGTCCGAGCCGGAGTGCGCGCGGGTCATCGAGGCGCTCGACCTGGCCGAGCGGCTGAAGGTCCCGGTCGAGTGGTTCGCGCTGTCCGCCGGCGCCCGGATCTCCATGTCCTCCGGCACGGAGAACATGGACTGGGTCGCGGCGGCGCTCAAGCGGATCGTCGAGTTCACCCAGGCCGGCGGCGAGATCAACGTCGTGGTCGCGGGCATCAACGTCGGCGCCCAGCCGTACTGGAACGCCGAGGCCACGATGCTCATGCACACCAAGGGCATCCTGGTCATGACGCCGGACTCGGCGATGGTGCTGACCGGCAAGCAGTCGCTGGACTTCTCCGGCGGCGTGTCGGCCGAGGACAACTTCGGCATCGGCGGCTACGACCGCGTGATGGGCCCCAACGGCCAGGCGCAGTACTGGGCGCCGGACCTGCGGGCCGCGCGGGACGTGCTGATGGCGCACTACGAGCACAGCTTCATCGCCCCCGGCGAGGACGGCCCGCGCCGCGCGCCGACCACCGACCCGGTGGACCGGGACGTGTGCGCGTTCCCGCACAGCTCGCCGGACAGCCCGTTCACCACGGTGGGCGAGATCTTCTCCGTCGAGGCCAACCCGGACCGCAAGAAGCCGTTCGACATCCGCACGGTCATGCGGGCGCTGTCCGACCAGGACCACCCGGTGCTGGAGCGGTGGCGGGGCATGGCCGACGCGGACACCGCGGTCGTGCAGGACGTCCACCTGGGCGGCATCCCGGTGTGCCTGCTGGGCATCGAGTCGCGGGCGGTCCCGCGCCACGGCTTCCCGCCCACCGACGGCCCCGACTCGTACACGGCGGGCACGCTGTTCCCGAAGTCGTCGAAGAAGGCGGCCAGGGCGATCAACGCGGCCAGCGGCAACCGCCCGCTGGTGGTGCTGGCGAACCTGTCGGGCTTCGACGGCTCCCCGGAGTCGATGCGCGAACTCCAGCTGGAGTACGGCGCGGAGATCGGCCGGGCGATCGTGAACTTCCGCGGCCCGATCGTGTTCTGCGTGATCTCGCGGTACCACGGCGGCGCGTTCGTGGTGTTCTCCAAGGCGCTCAACCCGAACATGACCGTCCTGGCGGTGGAGGGCTCGTTCGCGTCGGTCATCGGCGGCGCGCCGGCGGCGGCCGTGGTGTTCTCCCGCGACGTCGACGGCCGGACCGCCAACGACCCGCGGGTGCGCAAGCTGGAGGCGATGGTCGCGGAGTCCTCGGGCGCCGAACGCGCGGCGCTGACCGCCGAGCTGGCCGGCACCCGGACGTCCGTGCGGGCCGAGAAGCTGGCCGAGGTGGCGGCGGAGTTCGACCGGGTGCACAGCATCCGGCGGGCCGTCGAGGTCGGGTCGGTGGACGCCATCGTGCCCGCGTCGGGCCTGCGGCAGCAGATCATCGAGGCGATCGAGCGCGGCCTGCTGCGCTAGTCGTCGACGCGGCCCGGTCTCGTGCGGAGACCGGGCCGCGTCACACTTCCCCTCCCCCGGACGATGTCGTGGGTGGTACCCCTGGGGAAAGGTCGAGGTCGATGAGCCAGTCCGGTGTGGAGGTCGTCGCGCCCGCGGTGTCCGAGGTGGAGCGGATCGCGGCGGACACCGACCCCGTCGTGCGCAACCTCCGCATCACGCACTGCTACCACCTGCTGTCCAAGGCGCTGGCGGCGCGGACGGGCGGGTCGGCGAACTGGTGCACGTTCGCGGTGTGGGCGTCCAAGCAGGTCGGCCAGACCATCCGGCAGGAGGACCTGGTCCGGGCGCTGGAACGCCTCTCCGACCCGGCGTCGGTGGAACTGCTGGTCTCCGCCCTGCGCCGAGTCGCACCGCTGCCGTTCGACACCGTGTCGTCGGTGGTGCGCCAGGCCGTCGTGACGGTCGCCGACCTCGACGCCGTCAGCGCCGCCGCCGCACGCGGCAACCTGAAGGTGTTCGAGGAGATCGCCCACGAGTTCGCCCGCTTCCTGGCCTTCACCGGCCCGGTCGAGCAGTTCGTCGAGACCCTGCGGACCGGCGAGCCCCCGGAGGGTCAGCGCTACCTGCGCCAGGCCTTCACCCGCTACCACCGCGCCACGACCACCGCCGACCCGAAGCAGCGGGCGGAGTTGCTGCTGCTGGCCAACATCGAAGTGGGCCTGCACGAACAGACCAGGCTGCAACCCGAGATCACGGCGGCCGTGGAAGGCCCGGTCGTCGACCCGGCCGCACTGGAACGCCGCCTGCTGGACCTCCTGCTCCCCGGCAACCGCTTCGTGAAGTGGCTGCGCCGGGTGGCCCTGACCGTCCTGGGCAGACGGGGCCCCATCCGCACCGCCACCGAACGCCTGTCCCGGCAAGCCCGCACCCTGGCCCGCCAGGCCGTGACCCGACACCTGATGACCCTGGCCCTGCCCGACGAACTGCTGGACCTGAGCGAAGACCTGCCCGCTCGTTTCCCGCCCGTCTTGGCCGAGCTGTCCGACCCCGAGTTGCTGGCCCTGCTGGCCCTGGTGGACCCGACACCGGATTCGCTGACCGGCACGGCCGCCGCGGACTGGTCCGACCTGCCGGACCGGATGCACTACATCGCCGACATGTTCCGCTGCCACGCCCAGCGGACGGTGTTGCTCGACCCGCCGTTCACCCCCGAGCAGGTGGAGGCGATGTCCGAGGGCCGCCGACCCGCCGGGCGGCTCTGAACCGGCGTCGGTGGGTAATCGGCTGATCGCAGGACGATTTGTGGGGCCTTGCGGGCTAACGAAGTCCTCCAGGACCGCGATGGGCGCAGTATCCCGCCAGGGCTTGGGAGGTCGGTCGGTGTGAGCGGACGAGTTCGAAGAGTGGGCACGGTTCCCGCGGCGCTCGCGCTGGGGGCCTCGCTGCTGTTGGTGCCCTCCGGAGCGGCCGGCGCGCAAGGCGCGAGGGTGTTGGCGTACGTGGCCAACAACGGGGGCGGGGTGTCCGTGCTCGACACCGCCACCAACGCGACCACCACCGTGCTCGCCGACTCGCCGGGCGACTCGCCCTACGGTGTCGGGGTCGCGTTCGACGGTGGGCGCGGGTACGTGACGAACGTCCGGGACGACACGCTCACCGTCATCGACACGCCGACCAACACCATCGACGCCGCCGTGCCGGTGGGTGACGGTCCCGCCGGGGTGGTCGTCTCGCCCGACGGTGGCCACGTGTACGTCTCGAACTACCGGGCGGGCACGGTGTCCGTGGTGGACGCGGCGACGTTGGCCGCCGTGGCCACGATCCCCGTCGGCCCCAATGCGGACGGGGTCGCGCTGACCCCGAACGGCAAGCTGCTCTACGTCGCCCACGACGTCCCCGGCCCCGGCACGGTGTCCGTCGTGGACACCGCCACCAACACCGAGATCGCCGAGTTCCCGACCGGCAACACGCCCACCGCGCTCGCCGTCACCCCTGACGGCGGAACCCTGCTGGTGGTCAACAAGTTCTCCGACAACGTGGCCCTGGTGGAGACCGCCGGGAACACCGTCACCGGCACCATCCCGGTCGGCTTCACCCCGCACGGCATCGCGGTCACGCCGGACGGCACCCGCGCGTTCGTCCCCAACAGCGAAGGCGACAACGTCTCCGTGCTGGACCTGGTGAACCGGACTCCCCTGGCCACGGTCCGCGTCGGCGACCGGCCGATCAGCGTCGCCCTCACACCGGACGGCGCACGCGCCTACGTCACCAACTTCCACAGCGGCACCGTGTCGGTCCTGAACACCGCCACCCTCGCGGTCGAGTCCGCGGTCCCCGTCGGGGTGAACCCGGTCGGTATCGCGATCCACGCCGTCCCGCCCGCGCGGACGCGGCTGGCCACCGGCACCGCCGTGATCGTCCCGCGCGGCGGCCTCACCGTCACCGGCATCACCGCGACGCTCACCGAGGACCACACCGGACGTCCCGTGCCCGGCAAGGTCCTCGGCTTCTCCACGGTCAAAGGCACCCCGCTGTGCACGGCGGTCACCAACGCCGCCGGCACGGCGACCTGTGACGCCCGGGTCCCGGTGCACGTCGGCGTGAACACCCTCCTGGAGGGCTACACCGCCGCCTACGCGGGCGACGTCAACCACGGCCCGTCCGCCGCCCACGGCAACACCGTCCGCCGCTGAATTGTCGTACTCGGCCCCTACCATCGCCGGTCATGAGCACCGAACCGCCGTTGCCCCCGGACCTGCGGGCGCTGTTCGCCGACCACGCCGACCACGACGGCCGGTCGCTGTCGGTCCCGCTGCCCCCAGGCCGGGCCAAGGCCTCCGAGGAGGAGGAAGACAGCGATCGGCCCGCGTTGTGGCTCAGTGACGGCCCGGCGCCCGAAGGGCTGTGGGCCCGGCTGCGCGCCGAGCACGCCCGCTCCGGGCTGTGGCCGTTGCTGCTGGACGCCCTGGACGACCAGGCCGAGGACTACCGGCCGTGGGGCAGCGGCGAGTTCGTGCCCGGCGAGATGTCCTCGCCCGACGAGCACGACCCGGCCGCGCTGCTCGCCGACTGGTGGGCCCAGTACGCCGAACCCGCCGAACCCACGACCGCCCCGTTCGGCGCGCGGTGGCCCGGGTTGGCGCCCGCACCCGACGAGGTCGGCGAGCCGGACGCCGTCGCCGACGGCCTGGCCGAGCACCTGCTCTCCGAGCACCGGTCGATGCGCCTGGGCCTCGTGGCCACCGACCGGGGCGCGGACGCGCTGACGAACGTCGGCTGGTTCGGTCCGGCCAACTACACCAACGACACCGCCGAGATCTCCGCGGTCCTGCGCAGCTGGGAGGACCGGTTCGGCGCACGGGTGGTGGGCGTCGGGTTCTCGACGCTGCTGCTCAGCGTCGCCGCGCCGCCCACCACACCCGAGGCCGCCCTGGCGGTGGCCGCCGAGCACTTCGCGTTCTGCCCCGACAACGTCTGGCAGGGCGTCTCGCCGCTGACGGCGTACGCCGAACGCCTGGTGGGCGACCACTCGTGGTCGTTCTGGTGGGACTGAAGGTCACTCGGGCAGGGTCACCGAGCCCTTGCCCATCTCGAAGGTGGTCCCCTGCACGACCACCACGTACGCCTCGGCCTTGCCCGGCTTCATGCCGGGCGAGTCGTCGGGCGGGTTCCGGCGCGACTGCTCCTGCTCGGACTTGAGCAACACCTTCCACTTGCCGTCCGCCCGGCTGCTCCCGTCCTGGCACTCGACCTTGTCCCCATCGGCCTTGCCCACGGCCCCCTCCTGCCGCACGATCAGCACGACCTTCGTGATGTCGATCGGTGACTCCTGCTCCGGGCACGCGACCGTCCCGGTGAAGGTGTAGCCGTCGGCGTCCTTGGTGACCTTCTCGTCGATCACCGCCTTCCACGCCGAGGGTCCGTCCGCAGCCACCGCGCCGGGCCCGACCGCCACACCGCTCCCCACGACCAGGCCCGCGGCGACCGCAACCCGTCCGAACGCGCCGACACCCATCACGACCTCCTCCTCTCCCGCGGTCCTGGTGACCGCTTGGAACCAGAGGCGGGATGCCCGGACGCCCCAGCGGAAAACGACCCGCTCCGGCGTCCACCCGAACGGGTAAAGCCCATCGCACACGTTCGGGTGGGCCGACTCCGCAGGGTCAGCCGCGCAGGCGGGCGAGGACCCGGTCCAGGGCTCGGCGCACCAGGTCGGGCACGCCGTCGCGGCGCAGGTCGCCGAGCACTTGCTCGTTGAGCCCGCCGGGGGTCATGTGCTCCTCGGTCAACGCCGTCAGCGAGGTGGCCCGCGCCACCGACTGCCCGAGCTGCCCGAAGATGTGGGCGATGTAGGCGTTGGCGTCCTCCTGCTTCACACCCTGCGCCGCGAGCCAGTCCGCCACCGTGGTCAGGTAGTCCAGGTGCGCCGCGAACGTGGCCGTCGAGGCGCTGAACGCCTCCAACGTCGTCTCCGCCTCCGGCACGACCACGCCGCCGACCCGTTCCAGCAGCTCACGGGCCACCGGGTGGTCCGGGTACAGCGCGGTCAGGCTCTGGCGGCGGGCCGCCGCGGGCAGCGGGATGGTGCGCACGACCTGCGTGGCCGGGGCGATCCACTCCCGCAGCCGCGCCAGCGTCACCCCGGCGAGCGCGCTGACCACCACGTGGTCCGGCCGGAACACCAGGTCCCGCACCACCTCGGCCCCCACCTGGGGCCGCACCGCCAGCACGACCACCGGCGCGCGGTCCAGCACCTCCTGGTTGCTCGCGCAGACCCGGACGTTCGGGAACCGGCCGGCCAGGTCAAGCCCCACGGCACGGCTGCGCGGGGACAGGAACACCGCGGGCGGTTCGGCGACCTCGGCGCTGAGCCCTTCCACGATCGCCGCCGTCAGCGCACCCGCACCCACGAACCCGTACACCGGCTAACCCCCTCGTCGCACGCGGTCAGGCGCGGCGATGATCGCACGCCACCCCGGTGCCGACCAACGTCCGACGAGAGGTGCGCCGGGTCAAGGCGTGGCGAACACCTGCACCCAGAACGGGCCGTTGCCGCTGGTGTTCACGCCGACGCCCAGGTCCCGCAGCTCGCAGTTGACGATGTTGGCGCGGTGGGAAGGGCTGTTCATCCAGTCCCGCATGGCTTCCTCGGGCGAGGACGGTCCTTTGTGGATGTTCTCGGCGACCCGGCGCCACGGGTAGCCGGCGGCGTCCAGGCGGTCACCGGCGTCGCGGCCGTCGGGGCTGACGTGGTCGTAGTAATTGCGGGCGGCCATGTCGTCGGCGTGGGTCTGCGCGGCCGACTGCGCCCGCCCGTCCACGGCCACCGCGCCGCAGCCGGCGTTCGCCCGCTCGGCGTTGACCAGCTCCACCACCCGGTCGGCGGCCGACACCTCGACCGCGGGCTGCGCGTCACTGCGGTAAGCCGTCACGAGGGCCAGCACCGACGCCGCGGCACAGGCCACCACTGCCCGCTGCTTGCCGCGGGCGAAGAACGCGTTGTGCTTCATGATGGTTCACTCCTCCGCTGTGCCGGTCGGTTACCCGGCGGATCGGCGGGGGAACGAGCCGCGACCACGTTCACCGGGTCGGGTACTCGTGGTTTGCGCAGGCGTGCAAAACATTTGTGCCGCTCACCTAGGGTGGCGGCATGACATTGGGGGTCAGGCGTCCCGAGGACGTCGAGGAGCTGCCCGCCATCGGCGGCGCGTACCGGATCACGCTGGCCGGATCGGACACCGGCGGCCGGCTGGCGGTGGTGGAGATGCGGTTGGACGCGGGCCGCCTGGGCGCCGCGCCGCACGTCCACCACTCACACGAGGAGGACTTCGTCGTGCTCGACGGCGAGATCACCTTCGACGTGGGCGGCACGGACCTGGTCGTGGGCGCCGGCGGCGCGGTGGCGGTGCCGCGCGGGTCCGCCCACGGTTTCCGCAACGCCACCGACGCGCCCGCGCGGTGCCTGATGATCCTCACGCCCGCCGGCTACGAGGACTACTTCCGCGAGGTCTCCCGGATGGTCGCCGCCGGCCACGAGCCCACCGCCGACGAACTGGCCGCCCTGCGCGCCGACTTCGACACCACCACCGCCTGATCGACCCGGTACGGTCGGCCGACGGACCTGGTCCACTGGCAGGCACTCACCCCGGCCGACCGCGCCCGGACACCCACGACCGGACCGAAGCCGCCACACACGGCGAGTGGATCACCGTCCTGCGCGACGGCCCTTCAGCGGGTCCGCCTGAGGAACGCGGCAAAGGCCGTAGCGGCGAACAACACCGTCCACAACAGACTCACCAGGACCGCCGACGACGGCACCGACTCCGTGAACCCCGCCCCGATCCCGATCTGCATGGCCCCGTAGGCGGGTAGCGCCTCCACGAGACCGCCGCCCGGCGAACGGTTGATCAGCGGGTTCTGCAAGAGCAGGTCGGTGATCGTGATGGTGATGATGGTGAACATGCCCTCCAGCTGGCCCGGCAGGAACAGCGCCAGGAACAGGCCCATCGCCCCGTACACCAGGCCGGCCAGGAACACCGCCACCCACATCGACAGGGGCTGCTCCATCGGCCAGAACCAGCGCATCCAGGCGGCGGCGTAGGCGGCGACCAGCGCGGCGAAGCCCGTCAGGGAGGTGAGCTTGGCCAGCACCAGGGCGCTGCGCGGGTAGCCGGCGGCGGTGAGGCGCAGGTCGAAGTCCTCGGCGTGCTTGGCCGAGGAGAACATCGCGAACCCGATGAGCTGGCACGACGCGTTGAGCGCACAACTGATCATGGTGATCTTCTCCCCACCCCCGGACACCACAGCGCCCGTGCTGCCCTGGTGGAACGGAAGGACGTCGTGGCTGACCACGTGGTGGGCCAGTGCGATCCCGACCGGGATGAGCACCGTCAGGAACACCATCGCGAGGCGGTTGCGCGCCAACACGAGCAACGTGAACCGCGCCGCCACGCCGTACGAGGTCATGCGGTGCTCACCGCCACCGCGCGTTCGAGGACGCCGTCGCGGAGGCGGTGCAGGGTGTCCAGGCGGACGCTGTCGTAAGCAAGGTGCGAGATCACCAACACCGCCCGCCCGGCCTCCCGCAGGGCAGCGGCGATCTCCCAAAACCGCAGGTAGGTCTCCCAATCGAACCCCTGGTAGGGCTCGTCGAGCAGCACGACGGCGGGATCGTGCATCAACGCCAGCACAAGGTTGACCTTCTGCCGCGTCCCACCGCTCAGTTCTTTGACCGCGACCCCCCGGTAGTCCCCGAACCCCAACTGCTCGATCAACTCGTCCGCACGCCGCAAGTGCGGCAACCGGTAGGCAATCTGAAAATACTTCAGGTGCTGCACAACGGTGAGATCGTTGTTTAGCACAGGATTCTGCGGACAGTACCCCAGCCTCCCGGACAACCGCACGGACCCGGCATCCTCCCGCAACTGTCCACAGAGGATCCGCACCAGGGTCGTCTTCCCAGCCCCGTTCTCCCCCACGACCCCAACCAGCTCGCCGGCCCCGACATCGAGGTCCACCCCGCGCAACACCGCCCGCTTCCCGTAGGACTTGCGAACCCCGGCGACGGCCAACATGGACACTCCCCACGACACCAGCGCGACCCCCGCGCTCGACCGGCAAAGCTAGCCGAGCCACCCCATCACCCAGTTCAGCGACCACCACCTAACCCCCGCGAACACACCCAAGCCCGACGCACCGCACCCGCAAGCTCTTCGCGCCGCAGGCGCTCCGCGTGGCTGCCAGCCACAGGAAGGGCCTCGGTTTCTCCCCCGTACGGCC
>NZ_JBBEGC010000153.1:0-15427 GCF_037401995.1 Saccharothrix sp. CCNWYY140 | reverse complement strand
CTTGGCGGCCTGCCCGCCGGCGAGGCTCTTTTGATCTTTGAACTCAACGCTCCGCTCTCAAGCCCACGCTTCGCGGGCCCAAACGGGACGCGCTCCGCACTCGCAAGCTCGAACGCGCTTCGCCCGTCCCACTCCCTGTCCCCTAGACCGGTGGGACCGGGACACTTCGCCCGTCCCGGTCCCACCGCCTTGGTGTACCGGCCGTGCTCCATTCGAGTGACATTCGACCGGGAGTTGCGCAACTGGGCTCACTGCGGTGATCTGATCGTCCGACCAGCCGCAACCGGGTGGGTCTACGAGGATCGGGCGTTCAAGAGCTGGATGATGATGGTCGACCAGGCAGGGGCGACACACAGCGAGTTCGCCGACGCGCGGGACAAATTCGCCCGCGGCTGGGCGGCGGCCATCGGAGCGCGTCCCGACGACCTGCAAGACCTAGCCAACCGCCTCCACGCGGCCGTGCTCGGAGACTCCTCGGTGCAGGATGTCGGTCGAGCGCTGGTCGAACGGGGTTTCGCCGCGCCCGCAACCCTCGAACAAACCCTCACGTTCGTCGGCGAGAACCTCCACACCACCCCCACGCACCGGCTGATGGCCGTCCTGGGTGGTGTCGCGGCCGGGTTCAGCGAAGCGCTCCGGGAGCGGACGCTGGACCAGCAAGAACGCAACAGGTCCGCGGTCGTGCGGACGATCCGGGACACCGAGGCCGCCCTGCGGGCAAGTGAGGCGAAGTTCCGGGCCGTGTTCCGCACCTCCGCCGTCGGGATCGCCGTGACCGGCCTGGACTGCGAGATCCTCGACTTCAACGACGCCCTCCTCGACCTCCTCGACCACCGCCCCGAAGACCTGGCCGGGCGCGACGCGCACGACCTCATGCACCCCGACGACCGGGGCTTCGTGGACGAGGTGGCGGCAGTGCTGTCCTCCGGCGCGCGGGACCACGTCCGGGCCGAGAAGCGGATGGTGCGGGCCGACGGCGAGGTGATCGACGTCGTGGTCGCCGTGTCGTTGGTGCGGGACGACTCCGGGGCGCCCGCCTACCACGTGACGATGGTCGAGAACCTCGACGAGGTGCGCGCCCTGCAATCCCAGCTGCTGCGGCAGAGCCTCAACGACGTCCAGACCGGGTTGGCGAACCGGGTGCAGTTCCTGGGCTGGCTGGAGGGCGCGGTCGGGTCCAAGGGGCCGGACGCCCTCGCGCTGGTGGTGTTCGACATCGACGGGTTCCGGGTGGTCAACGACGCGTTCGGGCACGACGTGGGCAACCGGGTGCTCACCGTCGTCGCGGGGCACCTGCGGAGCGTGTTCGGGGCGGTCGGGCTGGTCGCGCGGATCGGGCCGGACGAGTTCGGGGTGCTCGTGCGTGACCCGGTGGACGTCGCGTCCGTCGTCTCGCTGGCCGAGGAGGCCGTGGAGCTGCTCGCCGAACCCGTGTGGGTGGGTGAGAACGGGATCGGGGTCACCGCGAGCGTCGGCATCGTCGTGCAGGCCGCGCGCGGTGCGGACGCGACCGAGCTGATGCGGTGCGCGGACGTGACGCTGCGGTGGGCCAAGGACGACGGCAAGGCGCAGTGGGCGCTGTACGACAAGGCCCGGGACGACCGGGACCGGCGGCGGCTGATGCTGGCGGCATCGGTGTCCGGCGGGCTGGAGCAGGGCGACTTCCGGGTGGACTACGAGCCCGTGCGGTCGCTGGCGGACGGGTCGCTGATCGCCGTGGAGGCCCGGCTGGGCTGGGACCACCCGACCGAGGGCTACCTGGACCCGACGTCGCTGTCGTCCCTGTGCGCGTGCACGGGGATGGCGGCGCGGCTGGGCTGGTGGGCCGTGGAGCAGGCGTGCCGGCAGGCGGGCGACTGGTACCGGCGGTTCGGGTCGGCCGCGCCGGTGCTGAGCATGGACCTGACCGCGCGGCAGGTCCAGGAACCGGAGCTGGTGGGCGAGGTGCGGCGGCTGCTGCGGGAGAGCGGGCTGCCCGCGTCGCTGCTGCGCTTCGAGCTCGGCGAGCAGCTGCCGGGGCTGATCAACGAGGACCAGGCGGAGGAGCTGGCCATCCTGGCCGAGCACGGTGTGCGGTTCGTGCTGGACCAGGTGGGCGGCGGCAACATCCCGGTGGACCGGCTGCGGCTGCTGCCGCTGCACGGGGTGAAGTTCCAGGGCTCGCCGGTGCGGGGCCTGGCCGAGGGCGCGAACCGGGTGGACGAGAGCGCGGCCGTGGCGCTGCTCACGTGGGTGCGGACACTGGGCATCCCCCTGTACGCGGCGGGTGTCCGCACGGAGTTCGAGGCGCGGCGGCTGCGCGAGCTGGGCGTGACCGGGGCGCAGGGTCCGCTGTTCGGGACCGCGTTGTGGAGCGCTGACGAGGTCGCCGAGGTTCTTGGCAAAGCCTAGGCAGACGCTCAGGTTGTTCATAGCCGCCGGCGCGACTCTGGGTGCATGACACAGGGTTTCCCCGCCATGAGCGGGTCATTGATCGAACCGGAGCCGGCGCCCGCGGTGAAGCCGTTCTGGCGTCGCACCGGCACCGCCGTCACGACGGCCGCCCTGGTCGCCGCGTTGTTCGGCGGGGTGACGGGCGGCGTGGTCGGCGCCCTCAACGCGACCGGTGAGACGGTCGGCACGTCGAGCACGCCGGTCGCGCTGAACTCCGGTACGTCCACGCTGGACGTCTCGGCGATCGCTGCCAAGGTGCTGCCGAGCGTGGTCCAGGTGAACGTCGCCGGGACGCAGGGCCAAGGCCTCGGGTCGGGGGTCGTGCTGTCCTCGGACGGCCGGATCCTCACCAACAACCACGTCGTGGCCGGCGCGCGGCAGGTCACCGTGACGCTGAACGACGGGCGCACGGTGAACGCCGAGGTCGTCGGCACCGACCCGGCCAGCGACCTCGCCGTGGTGCAGGCCGCCGGCGTCTCGGGCCTGACGCCCGCCACGTTCGCCGACTCGGACAGCGTCAAGATCGGCGACCAGGTCGTGGCGATCGGCTCGCCCGAGGGCCTCCAGGGCACGGTCACGTCCGGCATCGTCAGCGCCCTGGACCGCACGGTCACCGTGCCCGGCGAGACCCGCCGCTCGAACGTCAGCTACCAGGCCATCCAGACCGACGCGTCGATCAACCCGGGCAACTCGGGCGGACCGCTGATCAACGCGGCCGGCCAGGTGATCGGCATCAACTCGGCGATCTACTCGCCCGCGTCGGACGGCGGCCAGGCGGGCAGCGTCGGCATCGGCTTCGCGATCCCGGCCAACCAGGCCAAGCAGATCGCCGCCCAGCTCACGTGAGGGGGCGACCAAGAACCCGCAGAGCCGAAGCGGCCCTGCGGGTTCTCGTCGTGATCACTCAGCTGAGCCAGACTCAGCTCAGCCAATCCGGGCGCAGCGGCATGCGGGAGTTCGTCCCGTCCAGCTTCACGCCCAGCACCTGGTGCAGCTGGATGTTGTTGCGCTCGAACCCCAGCCGGGACGCGGCCAGGTACAGCCGCCACACCCGCGCCCGGCCCGCGCCGACCTCGTCCACGGCCTCGTCCCAGTGCTTGTCGAGGTTGTCGCACCACGCGGCGAGCGTCATCGCGTAGTGCTCGCGCAGGTTCTCCTCGTGCCGCACCTCGAAACCGGTGTCGTGCATCAGGGACACGATGTGGCCGGGGCCGACCAGCTCGCCGTCCGGGAACACGTACCGGTTGATGAACCCGCCCGTGCGCGCCCGCTGCCGGTTGTCCGGCCGGGTGATGCAGTGGTTGAGCATCCGGCCGCCGGGCTTGAGCTTGCGGTACAGGTGCCGGAAGTACGCGGGCAGCTTGGCCTTCCCGATGTGCTCGGTCAGGCCGATCGAGCTGACGGCGTCGAACCCGGTCTCGCGGACGTCCCGGTAGTCCAGGTAGCGCACCTCGGCCAGGTCGGACAGCCCGGCCTCGACGATCGCCTTCTGCGCCCACTCGGCCTGGTTGCGCGACAACGTGACGCCCAGGGCCTTGACGCCGTACTCGCGCGCGGCGTGCATGACCATGCCGCCCCAGCCGCAGCCGACGTCCAGCAGCCGCATCCCGGGCTTGAGCCCGAGCTTGCGCGCCACCAGGTCGTGCTTGGTGAACTGCGCCTGCTCCAAAGTGGACTCCGCCGTCGGGTACACGGCGCACGTGTAGGCCATCGACGGGCCGAGGATCCACTCGTAGAACGTGTTCGAGACGTCGTAGTGGTGCGCGATCGCCTCGCGGTCGCGGGCCTTGGAGTGCCGCAGCCCGTGCAACCTCCGCTCCTGCGGCGGGATCTCGACCTTGGACTTCAGCCGCACGCGCCCGAGCGTGCTCAGCAGCGCAAGTCTTTCGGCCCAGGGCACTTCCCGCAGCGAGAGTTCCGACAAACTCGCCAGCGCGCCGTAGACGTCACCGATGATCTCCAGGTGACCGGTGACGTAGGCGCGGGCCAGTCCCAGCTCACCCGGCGCGGACGCCAGGTACGACAGGGCTTCCGGCGACCGCACCTCGATGCGCACACCCGCGTCGTCCGGCCCGGCCTTGCTGCCGTCGTACGCGCTGAACCCCACCGCCCGGTCGCCCCCGACCGCGCGCTGGAACACCTCGGCCAACCGCATGGACCACTCCTCTACCCGCGGAGAACGCACTTGGTGTACAGGTCCGGGAGCCGGCTCGCGGCGTCGTACCGCTTCTTCAGCTCCCGGTAGGTGGGACCGTTGTAGTTGTCCCAGAACTCCTGCTCCTCGTAGTAGGAGTCCGAGTACAACGACTTGTGCCCGCCCAGCTCGGTGACCTTGTCCTCGATCAACCGGTTGCGGCTGCCCATCGGCTCGCCGGGCCGCAGGTCCACGGTGGACCAGAAGCCGACGTTGACGTACAGCACGTCCGGGTCCATCGGGTACAGCGGCCAGCCGGTGCGGTCGCGCAGCCGCACCGGGCACAGCCAGACCGGTTCGATGCCGATCTCGCGGTGGAAGAAGTCGAGGAACTCGGCGAGGCGGTCCACCGGGATCTCGACGTCCTGGATGACCGGCTCCTGCGCCGCCTTGCTGAGCTTGGCGGAGAAACCGCGCCGGCGGTCCCAGGCGACGATCTTGCGGTAGACGTCCGAGCGCAGGTACCGCTTGGGCACCAGGCGCCGGACCACGGGGTGCTGGACGCCGAAGGCGCGGGAGCACCAGAACCAGTCGGTGTCCCAGCGCCACAGGTAGTCGCGCACGGTCAGGTAGTCGGTGCGGCGGGCCTGGATCGAGCGGTAGTAGATGCCGTTGCCGGTGTAGTCCGAGCGGTACGGGGCGTGGTCGGCCCAGCTGCCCAGGGTCAGGTACTGCTCGGTACCGGAGAACACCGTGCCGTCGACGAAGTCGACCGGTTCGCCCTGGTAGGACCGTTCCGCGCACACGGCCTCGATGACCTCGGCGCACTCCTCGGCGCTGCCGAACGGGACGTGCCGGAGCTTGACGAAGGGGTGCACGCGCTCGAGTTCGATCTCCAGCCGGAGCGTGTAGCCGAGGGTGCCGTAGGAGTTCGGGAAACCGCGAAACAGGTCGTCCTCGGGACCCACGGTGACGACCTCGCCGTCGCCGGTCATGACCTCCAGTTCGCGCACGGACTCGTGCGGCAGGCCGTTGCGGAACGAGCTGGACTCGATGCCCAGGCCCGCGACGGCGCCGCCGAGGGTGATGGTCTTGAGCTGGGGCACGACCAGGGGCATGAGGCCGTGCGGAAGGGTGGCGTCGACCAGGTCCTCGTAGGTCGTCATGCCCTGGACCTGCGCGGTCATCGCGTCGGGGTCGACGGAGAGCACCCGGTTGAAGCGGGCCACGTCGAGCCCCCCGGGTAGGTCGGCGCGGAACCGGAACAGGTTCGACGTCGGCTTGGCGAGCCGCACGGGCGCACCCGCGGGGATCGCTTCGTACTGGCCGCGCAACGCGGCCACCGCTCGACTGTGATCGCTCACGCGCTCGACGTTAGGCCGCTCGGGCATGATCAGCACCCCCAAATTCCGCCGCCCCCGACATTACCGCCCGGTAGTACCTTGGGACGCGTGAGTTCGGTACGCGTGGAACGGTCCGGGCCGGTGTGCACGGTGCTGCTGAACCGTCCCGAGGTGCGCAACGCGGTGGACGGCCCGACGGCGCACACCCTCACCGAGGTCTTCCGGGAGTTCGACGAGGACCCGGAGCTGTCGGTGGCCGTCCTGCACGGCGAGGGAGGGGTGTTCTGCTCGGGCGCGGACCTCAAGGCCATCGGGACGACCCGCGGCAACGACCCCCTCTCACCCACCGGCCCGATGGGCCCGACCCGGATGCGGCTGTCGAAGCCGGTCATCGCGGCGGTCGCGGGTCCGGCGGTGGCGGGCGGCTTGGAGCTCGCGCTGTGGTGCGACCTCCGGGTGGTCGAGGAGGACGCGGTCTTCGGCGTGTTCTGCCGGCGGTGGGGGGTGCCGCTGATCGACGGGGGGACGGTGCGGTTGCCGAGGTTGATCGGGATGTCGCGGGCGCTGGATCTGGTGTTGACCGGGCGGCCGGTGGACGCGGCGGAGGCGTTGCAGATCGGCTTGGCGAACCGGGTGGTGCCCGCGGGGACGTCCCGGGCGGCGGCGGAGGAGCTGGCGCGGGAGATCGCGGCGTTCCCGCAGCTGTGCCTGCGGGAGGACCGGTTGTCGCTGCTGGAACAGGAGGGGTTGGCGGAGGCGGACGCGCTGGCCAACGAGATGCACCACGGGATGGTGTCGCTGCGGGACGTGGAGTCGGGCCTGTCCCGCTTCCTGGCCGGCGAAGGCCGCCACGGCCGCTTCGACAACTGACCGCCATCCCTCGCCGCCGCCCGCCTGCCGCCGCCACTCGCCGCGGCTGTCGCGCCCGCCGACCGGCCGCCGCGCCCGCCGCTGCCCAGTGCTCGAAGCCCAGCCGGCCGCCCCTCACCTCGGCGCGAGGACCCCCTCGACGTGCTCCCACAGCGTGTCCAGCAGCTGCGGGTCGTTGTCGAGCTTCGCGAACAGCACCAGGCCCTCCAGTTGGGCGAGCACCGCGCGGGCGTGGGCGCGGGTGACGCGGTCTGGTGGGAGCAGTCCTTCGGCGTGGGCCTCGTGCAGGACCTTCTGCACCAGTGCGACCTGCTCGGCGAAGATCTCCCTCAGGCAGGCGTGGACCGCCTCGTCGTTGCCGCCGACCTCCAGGACGAGGTTGCCGTACAGGCAGCCGCGCACCACGCCGACGTCCCGCTTGCTGTCGTACTGCGCCTTCACCTGCGCACGGAGGAGTGCTTCCAGTCGCCTGAACGGGTGCCCCTTCGCCCCGAGGACGGCCCGCCACTCCGCGCTCTCCTCCTGCCAGGCGTGCCGCAGCGCCTCGACCGTCAACGCCTGCTTCGACTCGAAGAAGTAGTAGAAGCTGCCCTTGCGCACGCCGGCGCGCTCACAGATCTCGGCGACACCGATCGCCCCGTACCCGCGCGACCGCATCAACTCGCACGCCGCACCCAGCAACTTCTCCCGCGCATCACTGCTCCGTCCCACGGCCCACACAGTAGACGACCGGTCAACTATCACTTAGTAGACGACCGGTCAACTATTGCGAAGTAGTTGACCGGTCGTCTACTTTTCGCCTCATGACATCACCCACCCGGCTCCTCGACCTCCTGGGGATCGCGCATCCGATCGTGCAAGGCCCTTTCGGCGGCGGACTGTCCTCGGTCGCGCTCGTGGCCGCCGTGTCCGAGGGCGGGGCACTCGGGTCGTTCGGCGCTCACCACCTCCACCCGGACGCCATCACCGGACTGGTCGCCGACCTCCGGGCCGCCACCGCGGGACCGTTCGCCGTCAACCTCTGGGTTCCGCAGCCCGGCGAAGACGCCCCCGTCGACCTCGCACCCCATCGCGACCGGCTGGCACCCCTCTACCGGCGACTGGGCCTCGGCGACCCGCCCGACCACCTCGACGTGCCCGACTTCACCGACCAGGTCGAGGCGTTGCTGGCCGCCGGCCCGCCCGTGATCAGTTTCGTCATGGGCGTCCCCCCGCACGACGTCCTCGCGGAGGCGAAGCGGAAGGGCATCGTCACCATCGGCACGGCCACCACCGTGGACGAGGCGGTGGCGCTCGAAGCCGCCGGCGTGGACGCCGTCGTGGCGTCGGGCAGTGACGCCGGTGGTCACCGCGGAGCGTTCCTCAAGCCGGTCGAGCACTCGCTGGTGGGCACGTTCTCGCTGGTGCCGCAGGTCGTGGACGCGATCGCCCTGCCCGTCATCGCCGCGGGCGGCATCGCGGACCGGCGCGGGATCGCCGCGGCGCAGGCGTTGGGGGCCGACGGGGTGCAGATCGGGACCGGGTTCCTCGCCACGCGCGAGTCCAACGCCGGCGAGGTGCACAAGCGGGTGTTGCGCAGCGACGCCGCCAAGGTCACCGTGCTCACCAAGGTGTTCTCGGGGCGGACGGCACGCGGGATCCACAACGGACTGATCGACGAACTGGCCGATGCCGACGTGCCGCACTACCCGGTGCAGAACGCGTTGATGCAACCGTTGCGGAGGGCGGCGGCGGAGCGGGGCCTGGCCGACTACGCGAGTCTTTGGGCGGGCCAGGCGGCCCCGCTCACCACGGCGAAGTCGAAGTCGGCGCGGGAGTACCTCGCCGAGCTGGTGGGGCCGCCGAGCTAGCACTGCCCGATCCCTCACGGAGCTCAACCCCTACGCGGGCGCTCGCGCCGCCCAGCCGCGCACCGCCCATGCCATGCGCCGCCCAGTCCACCCCAGCCCCGCCCAGCGCCGCCCAACCCGTGCGCGGCCCGGCCCTCCCGCTGCCCCGTCCTAGCGCTGCCCCGCCCTAGCGCAGGCCCAGTTCGCGGGCGATCAGCATCTTCTGCACCTCGCTGGTGCCCTCGCCGATCTCCAGGATTTTGGCGTCCCGGTAGAACCGCCCCACCGGGAACTCGTTCATGAACCCGTACCCACCGAAGATCTGCGTCGCCTCGCGCGCGTTGTCCATCGCCGTCTCCGAGGACACCAGCTTCGCGATCGCCGCCTCGCGCTTGAACGGCTCGCCGCGCAGCATCTTCGCCGCCGCCTGGTAGTACGCCAGGCGCGCGGTGTGGGTGCGGGCCTCCATCTCGGCGATCTTGAACTGGATCGCCTGGTACTCCCCGATCTTGCGGCCGAACGCCTCGCGCTCGCCCACGTACCGCAGGCACTCGTCCACGCAACCCTGCGCCAACCCCACACCCAGGGCCGCGATCGCCACCCGCCCCTCGTCCAGCGTCTGGAGGAACTGCGCGTAACCCCGCCCCCGCTCGCCGACCAGGTTCGCCGCGGGCACCCGGCAGTCCTGGAACGACAGCTCGCGGGTGTCGGAGGCGTTCCACCCGACCTTGGAGTACTTCCGGGACACCGTGAAACCGGGCGTGCCGGCCGGCACCAGGATCGCCGAGATCTCCGGCTTGCCGTTCTCCCGTCGACCCGTCACCGCCGCGACCGTCACCAGAGCGGTGATGTCCGTGCCCGAGTTGGTGATGAACGCCTTGGTGCCGTTCAGCACCCACTCGTCCCCGTCGAGCCGCGCGGTCGTGCGCAGGGCGCCCGCGTCGGAGCCGCCGCCCGGCTCGGTCAGGCCGAACGCGCCGAGCGCCTCCCCCGAGGTCAACCGGGGCAGCCACTCCTCCTTCTGCGCAGCCGAACCGAAGCGGTACAGCGGCATCGCGCCCAGCGAGACCCCGGCCTCCAGCGTGATCGCCACCGACGAGTCGACCCGGGCCAGCTCCTCCAGCGCCAGGCACAGCGCGAAGTAGTCACCGCCCATGCCGCCGTGCTCCTCGGGGAACGGCAGGCCGAACAGCCCCATCCGCCCCATCTTGGCGACGATCTCGTAGGGGAACTCCTCGCGCTCGTAGAACTCGCCGATGACCGGTGCGATTTCGTCGCGCGCGAACTCCTCGACGGTCTTGCGCAGGGCCTCGTACTCCTCGTCAAGGCGGAAGTCCAACATCGCTCTCACTCCTGGTGCGGCACGACGACGGCAAGGGTCTGGTCCAGCGCGACCTGTTGGCCGGCCTGGACGTTCACTTCGGCGAGCACGCCGTCCACGGGTGCCGTGACGGTGTGCTCCATCTTCATGGCCTCGACCACGAACAACGCCTGTCCCGCGGTCACGTGGTCGCCCTGCGACGCACGCACCACGAGCACGGTCCCGGGCATGGGGCTGGTGACCGGGCCGCCGCTGCTCGAACCTTCCGAAGCGCCGGCGGCCTCGGACTGCTCGTGCTCGGTCAACGCCCACGAGTGGCCGTCCGCGCCGAGCCACAGCACGTTGCCGGCGCGGGCCATCGCGTACCGGCGGGTGCCGACGACCAGGTCACCGTCCACAAGGGACGCCGACAGCCGCATCACCTCGCCGTCGCCCACGACGACTTCCTCGCCACGAACGCGCACGTCCACGTCGTCCACGCGCCACTTGGTCCACGCGTGCTCCCCGATCCGCCAGCCGCCGGGCTGGTCCCACGGGTCGTCACCGTGGGGGGCGAGCTGGCGTTCCAGTGCGGCGGCGGCGTAGACCTCGGCGGGAACCTCGTTGTGCACCAACGAGTCCAGCTTGCGCTCGACGAGACCGGTGTCCAGCGCGCCGGCCCGCACGTCCGGGTCGCGCAGCAACGCCCGCAGGAACGGGATGTTCGTCGTGACGCCCAGCACGACCATCCGCCCCAACGCGGAGTCCAAGCGCCGCAACGCTTCCTCACGCGTGTCGCCGGACGCGATGACCTTCGCCAACATCGGGTCGTAGTCGCTGCCGACGGTCAACCCCTCGTGCAGCGCGGAGTCCACCCGCACGTCGGACGGCTCGCGCAACGCCAGCACCGTGCCACCGGTCGGCAGGAACCCGCGCGCCGGGTCCTCGGCGTACACGCGGGCTTCCACGGCGTGCCGGGACAGCGCGACCGAGTCGAGGGCGAGCCGCTCGCCGGACGCCACGCGGAGCTGCCACTCCACCAGGTCGACGCCCGTGGCCAGCTCGGTGACCGGGTGCTCGACCTGGAGGCGGGTGTTCATCTCCATGAAGAAGTAGTCGCCGGTCGTGCCGTCCACGATGAACTCGACCGTGCCCGCGCCGACGTACCCGACGGACTTCGCGGCGTCCACCGCCGCCTGACCCATCGCCTCCCGCACGGAGGGCGTGAGCAGCGGCGAAGGCGCTTCCTCGATGATCTTCTGGTGCCGCCGCTGCAAGCTGCACTCGCGCTCGCCGAGGTGCACGACCCCGCCGTGCGCGTCGGCCAGCACCTGGATCTCGATGTGCCGCGGGTTGGTGATGAACCGCTCGATGAGCAGGGTGTCGTCGCCGAACGACCCGCGTGCCTCGCGCCGGGCCGATTCGATGGCGTCGCGGAGGCCGTCCTGGGAGTGGACGAGTCGCATGCCCTTGCCGCCTCCGCCGGCGGAGGGCTTGAGGAGCACCGGGAACCCGATCTCCTCCGCGGCGTCGACCAGGTCGTCGTCGGTCATGCCGGCCTCGGTCCGCCCCGGCACCACGGGCACGCCGGCCGCGCGCACGGTCAGCTTGGCGCGGATCTTGTCGCCCATCGCGTCGATCGCGTCGGCGGGCGGCCCGATGAACACCAGCCCGGCCTTCTCGCAGGCCCGCGCGAAGTCGGTGTTCTCGGCCAGGAACCCGTACCCGGGGTGCACGGCCTGCGCGCCGGTCTCCCGGGCCGCGTCGATGATCTTGTCGATGGAGAGGTAGCTCTCGCGGGCGGCGGCGGGACCGATGCGCACGGCCACGTCGGCCAGCCGCACGTGCAGCGCGTCGGCGTCGGCGTCGCTGTACACGGCGACGGACCGGATGCCGAACCGGCGCAGCGCGCGGATCACGCGGACCGCGATCTCGCCGCGGTTGGCCACCAGGACGCTGTCGAACATGCCCCTCACATCCGGAAAACGCCGTAGGAAACGGGCTCCAGCGGCGCGTTGGCCGCCGCGGACAGCGCGAGCCCGAGGACGGTGCGGGTGTCCTTCGGGTCGATCACGCCGTCGTCCCACAGCCGCGCCGTGGAGTAGTACGGGTTGCCCTGGTCCTCGTACTGCTGTCGGATCGGAGCCTTGAACGCCTCTTCGTCCTCGGCGCTCCAGGCGTCGCCGAGCTGGTCGCGCCGCACGGTCGCCAGCACGGACGCGGCCTGCTCGCCGCCCATCACCGAGATCCGGGCGTTGGGCCACATCCACAGGAACCTCGGCGAGTACGCGCGCCCGCACATCGAGTAGTTGCCCGCGCCGAACGACCCGCCGATGACGACGGTGAACTTCGGCACCCGCGCGCACGCCACGGCGGTCACCATCTTGGCGCCGTGCTTGGCGATGCCACCGGCCTCGTACTCGCGGCCGACCATGAACCCGGAGATGTTCTGGAGGAACACCAGCGGCACCGAGCGCTGGTCGCACAGCTGGATGAAGTGCGCGCCCTTGAGCGCCGACTCGCCGAACAGGATGCCGTTGTTGGCGACGATCCCGACCGGGTGGCCGTGGATGCGCGCGAACCCGGTGACCAGGGTCGGCCCGTAGTCCTTCTTGAACTCCTGGAACCGGCTGCCGTCCACGATCCGCGCGATGACTTCCCGCACGTCGTAGGGGGTGCGGGTGTCGGTGGGCACCACCCCGTAGAGCTCGTCGGGGTTCACCACCGGCTCGACGCTCGGTTCTACCTTCCACGGCCGCTCGGCGCGCGGACCCAGGGTGCTGACGATCGAGCGGACGATCCGCAGCGCGTGCGTGTCGTCGTTGGCGAGGTGGTCGGTGACACCGGAGGTGCGCGAGTGCAGTTCGCCGCCGCCCAGCTCCTCGGCCGTCACGACCTCGCCGGTCGCGGCCTTCACCAGCGGCGGGCCGCCCAGGAAGATCGTGCCCTGGTTGCGCACGATGACCGCTTCGTCGCTCATCGCGGGCACGTACGCGCCGCCCGCGGTGCACGACCCGAGCACCGCGGCGATCTGCGGGATGCCCTGGCTGGACATGGTGGCCTGGTTGAAGAAGATCCGCCCGAAGTGCTCGCGGTCGGGGAACACCTCGTCCTGGCGGGGCAGGAACGCGCCGCCGGAGTCGACCAGGTAGACGCACGGCAGGCGGTTCTGGAGGGCCACTTCCTGCGCGCGGAGGTGCTTCTTGACCGTCATCGGGTAGTACGTGCCGCCCTTGACGGTGGCGTCGTTGGCGACGACCACGACCTCGCGGCCGGACACCCGCCCGACGCCGGTGATGATGCCCGCGGCCGGGGCGTCGCCGCCGTAGAGGCCGTCGGCGGCCAGCGGGGACAGCTCCAGGAACGGCGAGCCCGGGTCGAGCAGGGTGTCCACGCGGTCGCGGGGCAGCAGCTTGCCGCGCTCGACGTGCCTGGTCCGGGCCTTCTCCGGGCCGCCGCGGGCGGCGGCGGCGAGCTTGGCGCGCAGGTCGTGGACCAGGGCGGTGTGCTCGTCGGTGTAGCGCCGGAACGCCTCACTCGACTTGTCGGCGGCGCTGCGCAGGACGGGGGCGTCCACTGGGCTCCTCGCGGTTAGCAGTCGTTAACCCGAGGAAATGTTAGCGCCTGTTAACGCGGGCGTCTACGGGGGTGGACGTGCGAAGGGGGCCACCTGTGCGAGGTGGCCCCCTTCAGCATGTGGACTGGGGGTGGAGGTCAGCCGGTGATGGCGGTGAGTTGCGGCAGGTAGCCGAGGCGTTGGCCGTTGCGGTTGGGGTGGTAGGACTCCTCGACCGGCCAGCTGAGGCTGTTCAGCCACCAGTCCGAGGAGCAGATCTCGTGGCCGGTGAACGCCGTGCGCAGGTCGCGGTAGGCGAACGAGCGGGCGGCGGCGCGGCCGGAGATGACGGAGTGCAGGGTGTCGGCGGCGGAGTTGATGGCCGAGCGCTTGGTGTCGGACAGGCCCACGGAGCAGGAGCCGGGGACCTTGTAGAGGCGCGGGTAGCCGAGGACGACGACCTGCGCGTACGGGGCACGGCTGCGGATCTGGCCGTAGACGTTGTCCAGCAGGCCGGGGAGCGTGGTGGTGGCGTACGCCTTGGCCTGGTTGACCCGGTTGATGCAGGTCGAGTCGGAGCCGAAGGTGCAGGTGGTGATGACGTCGGTGAAGCCCGCGTCGTTGCCGCCGATGGAGATGGTGGCCAGGGTGGTCGAGCTGGTCAGGGCGCCGATCTGGTTGTTGAGGACGTCGCCGGTGCGCGCGCCCGAGCAGGCGACGAACGCGAAGCTGGACACGGCGTGCGAGGCGGCCCAGAGGGCGGGGTAGGCGTACGGGCTGCGCTTGCAGCTGCCGCTGTCGCCGTAGTACGAGCCGGTGCCCGTTCCCGAGGAGTAGGAGTCGCCCAGGGCGACGTAGTTCACGGCTTGGGCTTGCGCGGGTATGGCGGTGAACAGGGCCGCCGCTGTGGCCAGGGCGGCGGTGAGCAGGGTTTTGACGGAGCGCATCGGGGGCCTCCACGGCAGGGTGAACGCGGGGGTGTTTCGGTGATGCAGGGTTGTGATGCGGAGCACAACAAGAGTTACCAGGCGGTAGCGCCTGATTAGAAGGGTGGGTCAAGAGTTAACGACAGGTAACTTCGGTCGGTTGGTGATCTTCTGACGACCCGAGGGTTAACGCTCGTTTACGCAGAGGCGCACGGCTGTTTAGGATGGGGCGCGTGGCCCCATCCGATGGAGTGAAGCAAACCCGCCGCGACCAGATCCTGGACGCCGCCGCGGAACTGTTCGCGCGGCACGGCTTCCACGGCGTGGGCATCGACGACATCGGCGCGGCGGTCGGCATCTCCGGCCCGGCGCTGTACCGGCACTTCAAGAGCAAGGACGCCATGCTCGGGGAGATGCTGACGTCCATCTCCGAGCGCCTGCTGGAGGGCGGACTGGCCCGCGTGCGGGAGGCTTCGGACGCAGCTTCGGCCTTGCAGGCGCTCGTGCGGTGGCACGTGGACTTCGCCCTGGACGACCCCGCGTTGATCACCGTGCAGATGCGCAACCTGGCCAACCTGACCGACCCGGACCGGCGGCGGGTGCGCGCGTTGCAGCGGCGGTACGTCGAGGTGTGGGTGTCGACGCTTCAGGAGACGGTGCCGGTGGACGAGCCGACTGCTCGGGCGGCGGCGCACGCGGTGTTCGGGTTGATCAACTCTACGCCGCATAGCGCGCACTTGGATCGGGATCAGATGGCGTCGTTGTTGAGTCGGATGGCGCTGGCGTCGCTGACCACGGCTGGGGTGTTGGCGATCGCTTGAGGGCGCGGTTGCGTGGGCGCGGTTGCGTTCGTGGGTGGTTGGGAGCTTCGTAGCGCTCGCCGCGCGGCAGACCACCGATGGGGGGTGAAGGGCGTCGGTTCCCCCACCGTATGGCCTGGCGGAGCCAACCACACTTTCGGTCGGGTGCCGCTAAATTTTTTGCTCGTTCCTCACAAAAAATTCGGCTGCACCCGACCGAAAGCGTGGTAGCCCTT
>NZ_JBBEGC010000152.1:0-15429 GCF_037401995.1 Saccharothrix sp. CCNWYY140 | reverse complement strand
AGCCCTTCGGGCAGGCCATACGGGGATGACACAAGCAAGAAGCCCAAGTTGAGTTGTGTCCTCCCCGGCGGACTGCCACTTGCCGGCTCCGCCGACCCGCACGCGCTGCGCGCGAAAGGGGTGGGGTGGTGTGCGTAGGTGTCTCGTGGTGCATGCGAAGGGGCTGCCCCCGGTTTCCCGGAGGCAGCCCCTTCGTCAGTGCTTTTTCGGCCTTTATGGCCTTTGTGACTTTGTCAGTCGTGGTTCGGGCCGGTGTGGTATTCGAAGACCAGGCCGCCGACCATGATCAGTACCAGGACGATGCCGATCACCAGCAGCCACACGTGCCAGAACGCCACGGCCACGCCGGACACCGCGGCAGCTGCCGCCAGGCCCACCGGCCAGTACGAACCCGGGCTGAAGAAGCCCAGTTCGCCGGCACCGTCGGAGACCTCGGCGTCCGCGTTGTCCTCCGGGCGCACCTCGATGCGGCGGGCTACGAAGCGGAAGTACGTGCCGACGATGAGCGCCAGGCCGCCGGTCAGGGCCAGGGCTACCGTGCCGGTTGGCTCGACGGCGCCGGTGTCGGCCCACGTCCAGTAGCCGTACACGACGGCCATCAGGAACGAGAACGCCATCACCAAGTCAAAAATGCGGGCTTCGACCTTCATCGCAGCGTCCTCCTACTTCCCGCCGCCGGACGCCTCGCGGACGGTCCGGTCGGTGTCGAAGGGCTTGGTCGTGACCGCGGTCGGCGTGCAGAGCTCACCGCAGTTCAGCTCGGTCAGGGCCTCGGCGGCGGTGTAGGGCTCGCCCGTCTTCGGGTTGTTCTTCTCGCGCAGCGACATGTACCGGTCGAACAGGGCCGGTTCCAGGGCGCGGACCTCGAAGTTCATCACCGCGTGGTAGACGCCGCACAGTTCGGCGCAGCGGCCCACGAACGAGCCCGGGCGGTCGATCTGGGTGATCTCGAACGAGCTGTCCTGGTTGTTCTTCTGCGGCTTCGGGAAGACGTCCCGCTTGAAGTGGAACTCCGGCACGAAGAACGAGTGGATGACGTCCGTGGACTCCAGGTTGAACCGGATCGACCGGTCCGCCGGCAGCACCAGCAGCGGGATCTCGCCGGACGAGCCCACGGTGCTCACCGGGGTGTCGTCGCGGTCGGTCTTGTACTCCGGGTAGCGGAACTCCCAGTTCCACTGGAACGCGATCACGTCGACCGTCACGTCCGGGTCGGCGGACTTCTTGATGACGTAGTTCTGGGTCACCGCGGTGAAGTAGAACAGCACCGCGACGATCACCGTCGGCACGACGATGAGCACGAGTTCGAGCGGCAGGTTGTAGGCCACCTGACGGGGCAGTTCCTCGCTCTTCTTGCGGTGGAACGCGACCGACCAGAGGATCAGCCCCCAGACGATCACACCGACCGCGAGCGCGGCGATGACCGACCAGGTCCACAGCTCGCGCATCCGCTCGGCCTGCGGCGTCACGGCCACCGGCCAGCCGAAGCGCAGCACCTCTTCCGTGGAGCAACCCGTGGCCCCGACGCCGACCAGGCCGACCAGCCCGACGACCTTGGCCAGCCGCGCTGCCCTGGTGCCCTCCTTCAGGCCCACTGCTCGCCGCCTCCTCGTTGAAAGCTCACCGCCGCCAGCGGAGGCGGCATCAAGACACGGGCGGGGGCGTGATTGCGCCCATCGCCGGATCATGCGGGAGCGTAGCTCAGCACGGTGGGTCCCACCCCTCGGGGGGAGCCTCCGAGCGGTGCAGTTTCGGTCACACAAAGGCACCCCGGCATACTGGGTGCTTCTCCACACCCCACGAAAGGTGCGACGGCGTGTGCGGCCTGCTTGGACTGGTTTGCCCTGGCGAGAACGAAGCGGAGCAGGCGCGCTCGGCAGTGGCGCACGCGATGCGCTGCCAGCGCCACCGCGGCCCTGACGAGACGGGCACCTGGCAGGGCGGCGAGGTCGTCTTCGGCTTCAACCGCCTCGCCATCATCGACATCGAGCGCTCCCACCAGCCCCTGCACTGGGGTCCGCCGGAGGCGCCCGGCCGGTACACCATCAACTTCAACGGCGAGATCTACAACTACTTGGAGCTGCGCGCGGAGCTGACCAAGGAGTTCGGCACGGTCTTCGCCACCGACGGCGACACGGAGACCATCGTCGCGGCGTACCACCACTGGGGTCCCGCGGCCGTGGCCAAGCTGCGCGGCATGTTCGCGTTCCTCATCTGGGACAACCACCGCAAGGTCGTCTTCGGCGCCCGCGACCCGTTCGGCATCAAGCCGCTGTACTACGCGACCGGCCCCGGCGGTGTGGCGTTCTCCAGCGAGAAGAAGTCGCTGCTGGAACTGACCCGGACGCTCGGCATCCGCCCCGAAGTGGACCGCAAGGCCCTCCAGCACTACCTGATCCTCCAGTACGTGCCCGAGCCGGAGTCCCTGCACACCCAGATCCACCGCGTCGAGTCGGGCACGTCGTTCACCCTGACCCCCGGCGGACGCCCCGTGGCCGAGCGCTACTTCCCGGCCACCTTCCGCCCGCGCACCGTCCACGGCGACGCCGACGCCAACCGCCTGTACGACGAGATCACCGAGGCCCTGCGCGACTCGGTCGCCAAGCACATGCGCGCGGACGTCACGGTCGGCTCGTTCCTGTCCGGCGGCATCGACTCCACGGTCGTGGCGGCACTGGCCAAGGAGCACAACCCGGACCTCATCACCTTCACCACCGGCTTCGAGCGCGCGGGCTACTCGGAGATCGACGTGGCGGCCGAGTCGGCGGCGGCGATCGGCGTGAAGCACGTGGTCAAGGCCGTGACCGCGCAGGAGATGATGGACGCCCTGCCGCTCATCACGTGGTACCTGGACGACCCGGTGGCCGACCCGGCCCTGGTCCCCCTGTGGTTCATCGCCCGCGAGGCCCGCGAGCACGTGAAGGTAGTCCTGTCGGGCGAGGGCGCGGACGAACTCTTCGGCGGCTACACGATCTACCGCGAGCCGCTGTCCCTGGCCCCGTTCGAGAAGGTCCCGGGCGCCCTGCGCAAGGCGATGGGCAAGGTCTCCACCAAGATCCCCCAGGGCGTGCGCGGCAAGGACCTGCTCCGCCGAGGCGCCCTGACCCTGGAGGAGCGCTACTACGGCAACGCCCGCATCTTCCTGGACGACCAACTCCGCCAGGTCCTGCGTTCGTACGACCCGAACGTGTCCCACCAGGACGTGACGGCCCAGCCGTACCGCGAGAGCCAGGGCTGGGACCCGGTGACCCGCATGCAGCACGTGGACCTGTTCACGTGGCTGCGCGGCGACATCCTCGTCAAGGCCGACAAGATGACGATGGCGAACTCCCTGGAACTCCGCGTCCCGTTCCTGGACCCGGAGGTCTTCCGCATCGCCTCCCAGGTCCCGTCAGAACTGAAGCTGACCAAGGAAACCACCAAGCACGCCCTCCGCAGGGCCATCCGAGACATCGTCCCGGCCCACGTCCTGAACCGCCGCAAACTGGGCTTCCCGGTCCCCATCCGCCACTGGCTGAAGGACGAAATGCACGACTGGGCAGTAGACCACGTGCGCCAGTCCCAGACCGACCAGTACATCGACAAGGACGCGGTCCTGAGGGTCATCGAAGAACACCGCTCAGGCGTGGCCGACAACAGCCGCCGCATCTGGGCCCTGCTGGTCTTCATGATCTGGCACGGCATCTTCATCGAAGGCCGCATCCGCCCAGTCGTCCCGGAACCGCACTACCCAGTCAAGCTCTAGATATCAGATCTCATATATGACCCGCTCCGAGCCCCTCTAGGCGCAAGGAGCGGGTCATTCATGCCGCACGCTTGCTTTTCACGAAGCTGCCGCACGGCACTCCCCTACCTGGGCTTCTTGCTTGTGTCATCCCCGTATGGCCTGCCCGAAGGGCTACCACGCTTTTGGTCGGGTGCAGCCGAATTTTTTGTGAGGAACGAGCAAAAAATTTAGCGGCACCCGGCCAAAAGTGTGGTTGGCTCCGCCAGGCCATACGGGGATGACACAAGCAAGAAGCCCCCGCCCTTTCTTTTGCTTTGTGTCCATCCTTGGCGGCCTGCCCGCCGGCGAGGCGCTTTTAATCCCTAGACTCGCGCTTCACTGCACGAGTCCACGCTTCGCGGGTCCAAACGCAACACGCTCCGCCCACGCAAGCTCGAACGCACCCGCGCTCTTGAAAGCCGGCAGGGAGACCACCGACGCGAGGTGGAGGGCGTCGAAGTCGAGCCGCGTTGCGGGCGGGCAGGCGGCAGTCCGGTCAGGCCGAAGCCTCCGCCTTCTGATGCGCCGCCCGCTTCTCCCTCAAAATAACTTCCACATCCCCCACCAACCGGCTCAAATGGGTCCGAGTCCGCTCCAACCCGGCAATCCGGTCATCAACCGAAGCCAACTCCTCCTGCAACATCTCCAACAACGGCACGCACCCAGCCTCGTCCTCCGGCAGCTCGACCTCCTCGCACAACGCGTGCGCCAACACCAGCCGCACCAGCCGCACGTTCAACCCCGAAGAGATCAAGCACCGCACACTGCGCACCCGCTCGACATCAGCCTCGTCGTACACCCGGTACCGGCTCTCCGTCCGCCGAGGCTTCAGGAGTCCGTGCTGGTCGTAGTACCGGAGCATGCGCACCGTCGTCCCGGTCTTCTCCGCCAGTTCGCCGATCAGCACCCGTATTCCCTCCTCGCGGCAAAAGAGCCGACCACCACACAAGCTTGACCCTGACGTCAGTGTCACACTTTACCGTCGTCCCGTGATCGCTCTCGTCTTGATGCTGTGCGCGTTCGCGGTGGGTACTTCGGAGTTCATCGTCGTCGGTGTGCTGCCCGAGGTTGCCGCGGACTTGGGGGTCGCGCTGCCGACCGCGGGCCTGCTGGTCACCGCATACGCAGTGTCCGTCGCTGTCGGCGGACCCGTGCTGACCGTGTTGACCGGGCGGCTTCCGCGCCGGTCCCTCCTGATCGCCGTCATGGCGCTCGCGTTCCTGGCCTCCGCGGCCTCGGCGTTGGCGCCCAACTACGAATTGCTCATGGTCGCGCGCATGGTCGCGGCGCTTTCGCAGGGTCTGTTCTTCGCCGTCGCGTCCCAGGTCGCCGTGGCGGCGGTGGCGCCGGAGAAGCAGACCGCGGCCATCGCGAAGATCGTCAACGGGGTGGCGTTGTCGACCATCCTGGGTATCCCGGTCGGCACGCTGGTCGGCCAGAACTACGGGTGGCGCGGGTCGTTCGCCGTGGTTGCCGCGTTGACGCTCATCGGGCTGGTCGGTGTCGTCCTCGGTGCGCCGAAGGTGGCGCACGAGCCCGATGCCGGGTTCCGCGCGAGCATGTTCGCCTTCAGCCGCCGGACGGTGCTGTTCGGCCTGCTCACGACGGTCCTCGCGTTCACCGGCATGATCACCGCCTTCACCTACGTGGCTCCGGCGCTGCGGGACGTGACCGGGTTCAGCCCGGCGTGGGTGACCGGGGTGCTGCTGGTCTACGGCCTGGGCACGATGGTCGGCAGCACGATCGCCGGCCGCGTCCAGCCCTCGGCCATCGCCAAGGTGCTGCCCATCCCGCTCGCGGCGCTGACCGTGCTGCTGGTGGCGCAGGGCTTCCTGCTGGAGACCAAGGTGACGGCCATCGTGGGGGTGTTCGTGCTGGGTGCCAGCGCGTTCGCGGCCGGGCCGCTGCTGCACACCTTCCTGATGGGCCAGGCCGGGTCGGCCGCGGGCCTGGTGGCCTCGGTGAACATCTCCGCGTTCAACGTGGCCGCCGCGTTCGGCCCGATGATCGGCGGCGCGGTCATCAGCGGCGGGTTCGGGCTCCAGTGGATCGCGGCCGTGGGGGCGGTGCCGGCGGTGCTGGGCGTGCTGGTGGCGTTGTTCCTCGGACGCCTGGTGCGCCGGGGCCACGACCACTCGCGGCCGTTGGAGCCGGCGCTGGCCGCGGCCTGAGGCCACCCGGCCGGCGGAAGACCTACCGGGCGGCTACCGCCCGGTAGGTCTTCTGTCAACCCGGTTCCCGGCATACGGTCCGGGACGTGAGGAACACCGAAGCGGACACGCTGGACGAACTGATCGACGACTGCACCGAGGTCCCCGCCGAGCTGCGGCCGACGGACAAGTCCCTGCCGGAACCGCGCAGGGCCGCCCCCTGGCAGGTCACCGAGGCCAACGCGGCCCAGGTGGAGAACCTGGACGCCTACGTCTGACGCCCCTGGGGACACACCCGGAACACCGGAACCCCGGGACACCGGAACCCCGGAACCCCGGGACACCGGAACCCCGGGACACCGGGACACCGGGAACGGAAAAGGCCCCCGCCGAAGGCGAGGGCCTCTACTTCTTCCGTGTGTCGACTCAGTGGAACGAGTCGCCGCAGGCGCACGAACCGCCCGCGTTCGGGTTGTCGATCGTGAAGCCCTGCTTCTCGATCGTGTCCACGAAGTCGATCACCGCGCCCTCCACGTACGGGGCCGACATGCGGTCCACAGCGACCTTGAGGCCGTTGAAGTCGCGCAGGGCGTCGCCGTCCAGCGTGCGCTCGTCGAAGAACAGCTGGTAGCGCAGGCCGGCGCAGCCACCGGGCTGCACGGCGATGCGCAGGTGCATGTCGTCCCGACCCTCCTGGTCGAGCAGCGCCTTCGCCTTGACGGCGGCGCTGTCGGTCAGCGTGACGCCGTGGGTGGGCGGTGCGTCAGGAGTCGAGGTGGCTGCATCCTGAGCGGTCGTCATGGCTCTCCCTCAGAGGTCCTTTGCGGGCATCTATTCCCAGCAAACACGGGCGGTACCCGCTTTGTTCCTTCCACTCATGGTCGCACAACCCTCAGCGGCGCGAGTGTGACCACTGCCTCGCCACGTCGTGGGCGAGCGCGGCCAGCGTGCCGCCCGGGTCGGCCATCGACTTCTCCACCGATCCGGCGTGGTCGGTGACCGAGTAGGACTCCTGCACCCCGGCCGCCGCCGCCTCGCGCCGACCCACGCTGACCTGGCCCGCGAGCACCAGGCACGGGATGCCGCGCTCGGCCGCGCCGCCCGCGACGGCGGTGATGAGCTTCCCGCGCAGCGACTGCCAGTCGAAGCTGCCCTCGCCCGTGACGGCCAGGTCCGCACCGTCCAGGGCCTCGTCCAGCCGGGTGAGCCGCCGGACCAGCCCCGCGCCCGACGTGGCTTCGGCACCCAGCGCGAGCAGCGCGGCACCCAACCCACCGGCCGCGCCCGCGCCGGCCAGGTCGCGGACCCCGGCCAGCTCCGCCATGCCCGCCAGCCGCTCCTCCAGCCTGGCCACGGCCTCGGGTGACGCGCCCTTCTGCGGGCCGAACGTGTGCGCGGCGCCGTGCGGGCCGAGCAGCGGGTTCTCGACGTCGGAGGCGGCCACGAGCCTGGCGTTCGTGCTCGTCACGACCTCGCGCAGCCCGGCGCCGCCGTCCGTGGTGGCCGACCCGCCCAAACCCACCACGATCGTGTGACAGGTCCGGTCGGCGTCGGCGACCAGCTCGCCCACGCCCCGGGTGGTGGCGGTCTCGGCCGTGGCCGGGCGCTCGTCCTTGGGGACGAGGTGCAGGCCGCACGCCTGAGCGGACTCGATATAGGCGGTCCCGTCGTGCTCGAGCCACACGGCTCGCACGCGTTCGCCGCGGGGACCGGTCACGTCCAGGTCGTGCAGGGTGCCGCCGAGGGCGGCGTGCAGCACGTCCACGAACCCGGGTCCGCCGTCGGCCAGGGGACGCAGCTGGAGTTCGTCGTCGGGGGCGGCGCGGCGCCAGCCCTCCGCGACGGCCTCGGCGGCCTCCCGCGCGGTCAACGTTCCGCCGAAGCAGTCCGGCGCAATAACAACTCGCACCTCGCGAAGGGTACGGAACCGGGCATCTCCTACTCTTGGGGCGTGAGGTTCCTGCGCCGCAATGCCGACGAAGCCGCCACCACCGCCGAGGAGACCCAGGCGGAGGTGACGCCCGGCGACACCTCGCGCACACCCGGCAAGGGCAGGCCGACCCCGAAGCGCCGCGAAGCCGAGGGCAAGCGCCGCGGCCCCGTCCCCCCGCCGCCGCGCACGCAGCGCGAGGCGCTGAAGCGGATGCGCGGCAACAAGGTGTCCAAGGAAGAGCGCCGTGCCGCCGCCGTGGAGCGCCGCCAGCGCATGATGGCCGGCGAGGACAAGTACCTCCTGCCCCGCGACCGCGGCCCGGTGAAGGCCTACATCCGCGACCTGGTCGACTCCCGCCGCAACCTCATGGGCCTGTTCATGCCGCTGGCCATCCTGGTCTTCGTGGCCCTGCTCGTGCCCGCGCCGCAGGTGCAGCAGTACGCGACCCTGGTGACCACGTTCATGCTGCTGGCGATGGTCGTCGAGGGCTTCGTGCTGGGCCGCTACGTGACCAAGCGCGTCCGGGCGAAATTCCCCCAGGACACCACCCGCGGCCTCTCGATCGGCTGGTACTCGTTCATCCGCGCGAGCCAGCTGCGCCGCCTGCGAGTCCCGAAGCCGCGCGTCGGCTACGGCGACCGCGTCTGACGGTCGGCGAGGTCGAAGTACAGCTTCCCCAACGCCCGGTACGCGATCTCCTGCACCGCGGTGTCGTCTCGCTCCACCGCAAGGTCCAACACGCTCCGGTAGTGCTCCTCCGCACCCTTCAGCCTCCCGGCGGCGTGCATGGCGCCGGCCACGTCGAACCGGAGCCGCAGCTCCCGCCGAACGTCACCGAGTTCGACCGCGATGTCCCGGGCGCGGTCGAACTCGGCGAGTGCCGCGTCGAGGGCGCCGTGCGCGGCGCGGTAGCGGCCCAGGTTCGCCAACGTGTCCAGTTCGCTCAGCCGGTCACCGATGTCCCGGCTGACGGCCAGGGCCTCCTCGAAGCTCTGACCGGCCGACGCCGGGTCGTTCAGGGCGGCGTACGTCGCGCCCATCGCGTTGAGGGTCGACACCAGGCCCCTCCGGTCGGCCAGTCCCCGTCGGATCTCCAGGGACTGGCCGAAGTAGTCCAGCGCGCCGCTCGGGTCGCCGAGCCGTTCCAGGCACAACTTGCCGAGGTTGTGGAGGATGTCGTCCTCACAGGCCCGGTCGCCCGCCCCGCGCGCGAGGTCGAGCGCCTCCCGGTGGTGTTCGAGCGCTTCGGTGTCCCGACCTTCCAGGTGGTCCAGGGTGCCCAGGAGGTCCAGCACGAAGGCTTGCCCGCGCCGGTCGCCCGCGGCGCGGCTGAGCTCGAGCGACCGGTCGCAGTGCGCCCGCGCCGCTTCGAGGTCGCCCGCGTTCCGGGCCAGGATCGCGAGCCGGTGCAGCACAGCCGCGCGGTCGCGGTCCACCCGAGCCGCACGCAGCGCGTGCCCGAGGACCGCGGACGCCTCGGCGGCCAGGCCGGGTGACCGCGCCAGGCTCTCGGCGGAGGCCAGCGCCAGGCGCACGACCTGGGCGTGCGCGCCGAGGTCCGCTGCGCGCCGCACCACGGCCACGATGGTGCGGCACTCGGTCTCCAGCCACGCGTACGCGTGGGTCTCGTCCACGAACTCCGGTGTCGTGGCGGCCGGGTCCCGACGCCACTTCCGCGGCGACGTCGCGTTCTGCGCGGCGATGGTCCTGTCGACGTAGTGGTCGATCAGACGGATCATCGCGACACGTCGAGCCCCGTCGCCGTCGTGCCGGGCCACGAGGTCCACGGCGAGCGCCCGCAGCAGGTCGTGCAGCCGGAACCGGCCGGGCCGGTGCTGCTCCACCAGGTTGGCGCGGACCAACGCCGCCAGGGCGCGCTCGGCGGAACCGACGTCCACCCCGGCCAGCGCGCCGACCGAGCACACGTCGGCGTCCGCGCCGGGGTGCAGGGCGAGCCGCCGGAACACCAGCCGCAGGTCCGGGTCGAGGTGCTCGTAGGAGAGGCGGAAAGCGTGGTCGAGGGCTCGCTCCGCGGCGGTGGCGGCGGCGCCGGGCCGCGAACCGGGTGGCGGGCAACGTCGGGTCGGCCCGGAGCAGGCCTGCGGCCACCTCCAGGGCCAAGGGCAGGCCACCGCACATCGCGACCACCTCCGCCACCGGTCCCACGTCCCGGCCGGACAGGACCCGGGTGAACAACTCCCGCGCGTCCTCGTCGGGCAGCACGTCCAGTGGCACCGCCACGGCCTCGGCCGGCCCCTTGAGCGGCTGCCGGCTGGTGATCAGCACGAGGCAGCTCGAGGTGTCGGGGAGCAACGCCTCCACCTGGGACTCGTCGAGGACGTCGTCGAGGACGACCAGGCACCGGCGCCCGGCGGCCTCCCGGCGGAACCGACTGCTCAACCCGGGCAGGTCGGTGGGGATGTCGCCGCGCGGAACCCCCAGCGCGAGCAGGAACTCCACCAGCACCCGCTCGGGCGTCGTCGAGCGGTCCAGGCGGGCGAAGAGCCGACCACCGGGGTACCGGTCGGCCAGCTGGTGGGCCGCGTGCACGGCGAGGCGGGTCTTCCCGATCCCCGGCATCCCCGAGATCACCACGACCCGCCCGCGCGCCTCGACCACGCGACGCACCTCGGCGGCGCGGCCGGTGAACCCCTCCCGGTCCCGGGGCAACTGGTCCGGCACGCACACGATGACCTGGCGGACCCGCCGGGACAGGACCGTCGGGTCGGGCGGGTACGGCGCGTCCGGGAGGGCGATCCACGCGATGGTGTCGAGTTCCTTCTTCACCACCTCCGCGGGCCGGAAGGTCGTCGGGTCCACCACCTCCGAGTGACGGACCACCTCGTCGTACACCCACGCCGACACGGCCAGCCCCAGAACCCCCTCCGAAGCGGCCAGTCCCGCCTTGAGCGGATCGGCGTCGAGCAGGCGGAACGCGACGTTCACGGCGGTGGCGGCCACACCGTTCCGGTCGTGCGTCACCTCGCCCGCGTGGACCACCATCCGCAACTTGATGTGCTGCTGGGGAGGCGACGCCGCGTTGTGCCCGGCCAGGCGACGCGCCAACGCGAGCGGCAGGCGTTCGACCAGGGCGGCCTTGGGCACCTCGGCGGGCACCAGCACCAGTGCCCCGTCGCCGCGATCCTCGCGGTGGCAGTCGTCCCACCGCACCCCGGCGTCGGCGAACGCGGACCGCAGCGCCTCGTACATGCCGTCGCGGACGCCGACCTGGTGCTGCCGCGTCCGGCGGGGGTCGCCGAACCGTTCCACGTCGACCGCGATGATCGTTCGGTGCTGTGCCGTGGGGATGATCGTCACAGCAAGCGTTTGTACCGCCTTTCAGATCAACGCACTGCGTCAAATGACGCATACGGAGCGTAAATCGAAGTTCATTAGCTTGCCGAACGACCTCGGTCTAGGCTGGCCGCATGGAGTTCCGACGCCTCGGCCGCAGTGGCCTGAACATCAGTGAGATCTCGTACGGCAACTGGCTCACCCACGGTTCCCAGGTCGAGGAGGAGCAGGCGACCGCGTGCGTCCACGCCGCGCTCGACGCCGGCATCACGACCTTCGACACCGCCGACGTCTACGCGAACACGAAGGCGGAAGAGGTGCTGGGCCGGGCGCTCAAGGGGCAGCGCCGGCAGTCGTTGGAGATCTTCACCAAGGTCTTCTGGCCCACCGGTCCCGGTGGCCCCAACGACAAGGGGCTGGGCCGCAAGCACATCATGGAGTCGATCGACGGCTCGCTCCAGCGCCTCCAGACCGACTACGTCGACCTCTACCAGGCCCACCGGTACGACCGCACGGTGCCGCTGGAGGAGACGATGCTGGCGTTCGCCGACATCGTCCGCCAGGGCAAGGCGCTCTACATCGGTGTCTCCGAGTGGAACGCCGACCAGATCGCGCGGGGTGCGGCGCTGGCGCGTGAGCTGAAGGTGCCGTTCATCTCCAACCAGCCGCAGTACTCGATGCTGTGGCGGGTCATCGAGGCGCAGGTCGTGCCGACCTCCGAGCACGAGGGCATCAGCCAGATCGTCTGGTCCCCGATCGCCCAGGGCGTGCTGAGCGGCAAGTACCTGCCGGGCCAGCCGGTGCCGGACGGTTCGCGGGCCACCGACGAGACCGGCTCGAAGTTCATCCAGCGGTTCCTGCGCGACGACGTGCTGACCAAGGTCCAGCAGCTCAAGCCGCTCGCCGACGAAGCCGGTCTCAGCCTCGCCCAGCTCGCGGTCGCGTGGGTGCTCCAGAACCCGAACGTGGCCAGCGCGATCATCGGCGCGTCCCGGCCGGAGCAGGTGCACGAGAACGTCAAGGCCGCCGGCGTGAAGCTGGAGGACGAGCTGCTCAAGAAGATCGACGAGGTGCTGGGCGACTCGGTGGAGACCGACCCCCGCCTGACCATCACCCCGTGACACCGCGGGAGCCCCGCCCGGCGGCCCGGGCGGGGCTCCCGGCGCGTTCAGACCGCTTCGCAGCGCTCCTCGTGGACCTCGTCCCGGGTGGCGAGCGGGCTGTCGTCGTCCGCGAGCACGGTCACGGAGCTGCGCCCCTTCCCCTCGGTCGTCGACCAGGTGAAGTCGCACATCGCGACGGCCGTGGCGGTGTCGCCCTCGCCGAGCCTGGTGCGCACGGTCACGGCTTCGCGCTCCTGCCGCACGTCCTTGAGGTGCTCCATCCACCCGCGGTCCGACACGCCGGTCATGAACTCGTCCTGGCCCGTGGGAGGCCCCGACGGCGGTGCGGCAGAGCCCGGCCCCGGCGGCGGGTTGGGAACCGTCCACTGCACACAGCCGGTCAGCGCGACACACAGCAGCAGCACGGGTAAGAGCAAACGCTTGGCCAACTGGTCCCCCTCGATCAGTTCCGACCTGAGAAGGACCGCTGGGGGTGCCTGGAGGTTGCCTACTCCGCCGGCGCGAGCGACATGGGGCCGTACACCTCGGACTCGGCGCGCAGCAGGGTCACCTGGGCGATGCCGGCGTCCCGCAGCTCCGGCCACCGCGCGCTGAACCAGTCCTCGGCGTCGGTCTGGTCCGCGAACCGCTCCGGCGGGCCGTCCACCTCGTGGCCCTGCTCGTCCTGGTAGCGCCACCGGTACTCCACGTCCGGCTCCTCCCGATGTCCGCCGGGTAACGTTCGCCAGGCTATGTCCAAACAGACCGGATGGGGTGGGGTGTGACGAGTCGGACACTCGTCCTGGGCGGGGCGCGGTCGGGCAAGTCCGCGCACGCCGAAGGGCTGCTCACCGACGACGTCGTCACGTACGTCGCGACCGCGCGGCGCTACCCGGACGACGCGGACTGGGAGCTGCGCATCGCCGGGCACGTGGCCCGCCGCCCGAAGACGTGGCACACCGTGGAGGCCCCCGCCCCGAGCGACCTCACGGCCCTGCTCACCGCCACCGAGCCCACCGACCCGCCGATCCTGGTCGACGACCTGGCCACGTGGCTCGCCGGCGCGCTGGACGACGCGGGCGCGTGGGAGGGCCACGGCATCGGCGAGGTGGAGCGCGAGTGCGCCGCCCTGGTGCACGCCGTCGCCCACACGCGGTCCCGGCTGGTGCTGGTGTCCGCCGAGGTCGGCCTCGGCGTCGTGCCCAGCACCCACTCTGGCAGGCTCTTCCGCGATCACCTCGGCTCGCTCAACGCGCGGCTGGCCGAGGTCTGCGACGAGGTCCTGCTGGTCGTCGCGGGAATCCCACTGCGACTGCGCGAAGCCGGAGGTAGTCGGTGACCATCGAGTTCCCGCCCGTCGAGCCGCCGAGCGAGGACGTTCGCCGCGAGGCCGTCGCCCGACACGGCGTGCTCACCAAGCCCGCGGGTTCGTTGGGCAAGCTGGAGGAACTGGGCGTCTGGGTGTCCGCGTGCCAGGGCGTGTGCCCTCCGCGCCCGTTCACCCGCCCCCGGGTGGTCGTCTTCGCCGGCGACCACGGCGTGGCACGACACGGCGTGTCCGCCTACCCCAGCGAGGTCACCGGCCAGATGGTCGCGAACTTCCTCGACGGCGGCGCAGCGGTGAACGTCCTGGCCACCGTCGCCGGCGCCACCGTCCGCGTGGTCGACGTGGCCGTCGACTCCGACACGGCGATCGGCGACAACAAGATCCGCCGCAGCTCAGGCTCGATCGACCGCGAGGACGCCCTGACCCTGGCGGAGGCCGAGCAGGCGGTAGAACTGGGCCGCCGCCTGGCCGACGACGAGGTCGACGGCGGCGCGGACCTGCTCATCGCCGGCGACATGGGCATCGGCAACACCACCCCGGCCGCCGTCCTGATCGCAGCCCTGACCGGCTCCGAACCGGTGGCGGTGGTCGGCCGCGGCACCGGCATCGACGACCGGGGCTGGATGCGCAAAACCGCCGCCATCCGCGACGCACTGCGCCGAGCTCGCCCCGTGCTGAGCGACCCGGTGCAGTTGTTGGCAACGGCGTCCGGGGCAGACATCGCGGCGATGGCGGGCTTCCTGGCACAGGCGGCGGTACGCAAGACACCCGTGATCCTGGACGGTGTCGTGGTGGGCGCGGCAGCGATGATGGCCGAGGAGCTCGCACCGGGTGCCCGCGAGTGGTGGGTGGCAGGACACCGCTCGGTGGAGCCCGCACACTCGATCGCCCTGAACCACCTGAGCCTGGAACCGTTGCTGGACTTCGAGATGCGCTTGGGCGAGGGCTCGGGCGCGGTGGCCGCACTGCCGTTGGTGGCGATGGCGACGAAGGTCTTGGCGGAGATGGCGACCTTCGAGGGCGCGGGCGTGTCCGGGCCGGCCTGATGCTCCTGGCGTTGTCGTGGCTGACCGTCCTGCCCGTGCGGGTGTCCACTGTGGACCGACGTGCGGCGGGGCGGGCGATCACGTGGGCTCCGGTGGTCGGTGCTCTGCTCGGGTTGGTCGCGGCTGGTGTGGTCGCGGGTTTGTCGGCGCTGGGCGCGCCGCCGTTGCTGACCGGGTTCTTGGTGGTTGGCGGGTTGGCGCTGGCTACGCGCGGGATGCACTTGGACGGGCTGGCCGACACCGCCGACGGGTTGGGGTGTTACGGGCCGCCGGAGCGTGCGCTGGCCGTGATGAAGGACGGCGGGGCCGGGCCGTTCGCGGTGGTGACGTTGATCGTGGTGTTGGGGGCGCAGGCGGTCACCTTGCCGGTGGTGTCCGTTGGGGCGGCGGTGCTGGCGTTGGCGGCGGGGCGGGCGGCGTTCGTGCTGTGTTGCGTGCGCGGGGTGCCGGCGGCTCGGCCCGAGGGGTTGGGGGCGTTGGTCGCCGGGAGCCAGGCGGTGGGGGTGGTCGCGGCTTGGTGGGTGGCGCTGGTGGTGGCGGGGTTTTTCGTGGCCCCGGTTCACGGGCCGGTGGCGGTGGTGCTGGCGGGGGCTGCGGTGTTGGTGTTGGTGAGGCACACGCGGAAGCGGTTCGGCGGGGTCACCGGCGACGTGCTGGGCGCGGCCTGCGAAACGGCGACCGTCGTGGTGCTCGCCGTCTGCTCACTCGCAACCTGACAACCGCCGCTTTTCCTGCGCGCAGCGCGGTCTTCGCGCGCGGAGCGCGCGGTAGGTGTTACCTACAAGTGGAGGGCCTCGGTTCCCCCACCGT
>NZ_JBBEGC010000151.1:0-15569 GCF_037401995.1 Saccharothrix sp. CCNWYY140 | reverse complement strand
CCATACGGGGATGACGGAAGAAGCCCAAGTCGGGAGGTCTGCTGCGCGAGCCCTTCGAAAAGCGCGCGCCCTGCGGGCGCGGAGGTCTGCGTGGGTGCGAGGGCTGTGCGGGGGGGCGAAGGGCGTGCCCTGCGCCTCTGGCCTCTGGCCTTACGCATTACTCGTCTAGCGGCTCGAACAGGCGAATGGCCCGCACCCCCTCCCCGAGGGTGCGGGCCATTCGGCTTCGTGGGGCTGCCGGCCGGCGGTGGCTACTGACCGGCCGTGGCCAGGGCCGGGCCGGCCGCCCGCGACGCCGGACGCGCCTCGACGGTCGCGTCGAAGACCACCTCGCCGTCCACCCAGACCTTGCGCGGTGTGAGGTCGTCGCCCCACCACACCAGGTCGGCCACCGCGCCCGGCGCGAGGCGGCCCAGGGTGGGCTCGCCGATCACGTCCGCCGGGACGATCGTGGCCGAGGCGAGGGCGTCGGCCAGGTCCACGCCGACCGAGACGATGTTGCGGACAGCCCGGTCCAATGTCAGGGCGCTGCCTGCGATGGTGCCCTCCGGCGAGCGCGGGACACCGTCCTCGGTGAGCACCACGTCGGCCCCGCCCAGCTGGTAGCGGCCCGGGGGCATGCCGGCGGCGGCCACGGCGTCGGTCACCAGGGCGACCCGCGGCCCGGCGGCGTTGAAGACCAGGCGGCACACGTCCGGGCCGACGTGGGCCAGGTCGGCGATCAGGCCGAGGGTGAACCGGTCGTCCACGAGGGCCACGCCCGGCACGCCGGGTTCGCGGTGGCCCAGCGGGCGCTGCGCGTTGAACAGGTGGGTCACCATGCGGGCGCCCGCCTCCGCCGCCGCGCGGGTCTGCTCGCCGGTCGCGTCGCTGTGCCCGACCGCGACCAGCACACCGGCCTCGGACAGCCGCCGCACGGCCTCCAGGCCGCCGGGCTGCTCGGGGGCCAGCGTGACCAGGCGCAGGTGTCCGCGCAGGTCGTCGGCCAGCAGCAGGTCGATCTCGCCCGCGCCCGGCTCCACCATGAGCGCCGGGTCGTGCACGCCGGCGCGCTTCGGGGACAGGAACGGCCCCTCCAGGTGCACGCCGAGCGGCACCGCGCCGGAGCCCGGGGGCAGTGCCGCCGACGCCGCCAGCACGGCGCGGGCCTGGCGCAGGGCCACCGGGACGGGCGCGGTGATCAGCGTGGGCAGGAAGCGGGTCACGCCGGTGCGCGGGAAGGCCCTCGCGACCGCGCGCATGCCCTCGTCGTCCACCTCGGCGAAGTCGACGCCCACCGCCCCGTTGACCTGCACGTCCACCAGGCCCGGGGTGAGCAGCCCGTCGGTCAGCACCTCGGCGTCGGCGGGCGGTTCGCCCGTGACGACCTCGACCACCCGTCCCGCCCTGATGCGCACACTGGCGGGACCGGTGATGGTGCGACCGAGCAGTGCTCGCGGAGCCGCGACAACCGTGTCCAAGGTCCCTCCTCAAATGGTCCAGACCATTATGGCCGGAAGCGGTGGGCGTCGTCACGCTTGGTGAGAAGATAACCGAATGTACGTCCTAAAAGTCAGTAAGTCTCGTAACGCGGGTCCGACCCCGCACCCGTCACCCGGTGGCTCATACTTGTGGTCAGACATCCGAGGTTTACGGAGGTTCCGGCGTGGCGGTCACCGACGACGCGATCCTGCGCGTAAAGGAAATGATCACGTCCGGTGAGCTCAAGCCGGGCGACCGGCTCCCGCGCGAGGCCGACCTGGCCGAGCGCCTGGGCCTGTCCCGCAACTCGCTGCGCGAGGCCGTGAAGGCGTTGTCCCTGGTCAGGGTGTTGGACGTGCGGCAGGGCGACGGGACGTACGTGTCCAGCCTGCGCGCCGACGACCTCCTGGGCGCCCTGTCCTTCGTCCTGGACCTGCACCGCGGCGAGGACTCCGTGCTCGAAGTCCTCCAGGTGCGCCGCATCCTCGAACCGGCCGCGGCGGCGATGGCCGCCCAACGGGTCGGAGCGGAGGAGATCGCCTCGCTGCGGGCGCTGTGCGACGCCGGCGCGAACGCCCGGTCGGTGGAGGAACTGGTCGAGCACGACCTGGAGTTCCACCGGGCCATCGCCCAGTGCTCGGGCAACGCCTACCTGGCCCAGTTGCTGGACACCCTGGCCGGCCCGACCGTGCGGGTGCGCATCTGGCGCGGCATCACGCAGGCGGGCGCCGTGGACCGCACGGTGGCCGAACACCGTGCGATCGTCGACGCCCTCGCCGCACACCAGACCGAACTGGCCCGCTCCTGGTCCACCGTCCACGTGGCCGGCGTGGAGCAGTGGCTGTCCGACCTGGCCTGAGCCTCAGCTGAACGCGGCCGTGATGATCCGGACCGCGGTCGGGGACCGGTCGCCGCCCATGCGCAGGGTGTTGACCGAGTAGACCAGGGTGCGCGAGCCGTCGAGGGTGGCGGCCACACCGTTGTTGTAGCCCGGCCGGTCACCCGACTTGCCCCAGACCACGAGGCCGTTGCCCAGGTCCAGCCGCGTGATGCCCAACGCGTGCTGCGCCCCCGCGGCCGACGGCACCGTCAGCAGCTCCGCCCGGGAGCGGTCGGTCAGGAACGGGCCGCGCAGCAGGGCGTTGAGGAAGCGGTCGAGGTCGGGGGCACTGGAGATCATCTCCGCCGCCGCCCACTGGAGGGTCGGGTTGACCTCGGTGACGTCCACGTACCCGTCCGCCGTGGCCTCGTAGCCACGCGCGTGGACGCCTCGAATGCGGGGATCGGCGCCGGGCAGGTACGTGTCGTGCAGGCGCAGCGGGCGCAGGATCGTGTCGCGGATCGTGTCGCCGTACGGCCGACCGGTCACCTTCTCGATCACCAGACCGGCGACCAGGTACCCCATGTTCCCGTACTCCTGGCGCTCGCCGGGCACGAACCGCGGCCCTTCCGCCACGCCCATCCGCACGACCTCCGCCGGGTCGAACGTGTCGTACCGGTGCTCGAAGAACCACGCCGGGTCCTTGTGCGGCAGGCCGTGGCCGGCGATGCCGTGCGTGTGGTCGAGCAACTGGCGCACGGTGATGGGGTGCTCGAAGGACGCCGGCAGCAGGTCGGGCAGGTAGTGCTGCACGGTCTGGTCCAGGTCGAGCACCCCGCGCTCCTGGAGCTTGAGCGCGGCCGTCGCGGTGAACACCTTCGTGATGCTGCCGATCCGGAACCGACCGCCCGGGTGCACCGGCGCGGACGTGCCGATCCTCGCCACCCCGCCGCTCCCCCGCCACGACCCGGCCGTGCCCGACACGCGGGCCAGCGCCCCGGACGCGTCCGGACCGGGCCGCACGGCTTCGGCCAGCGCCTGGGGGTTCACCGGCGGCACGGTCGCCGCGTGGGCCGGCGCGGCGGTGAAGGCCAATGCCGCCAGGGGGATCAGCAGGAGTTTTCGCATGACGGCAGCCTGCCGCCCGCCCCGACCAAGATCCATCGGGGATACCCCCGGTCCCGGGGTGGGGATGCCCCTAGCCCAACCCGTAGACCTCGGCGACGGCCGCCAGGTCCGCCACGTCGAACGACCGGCGGATCGCGCCCATCGGCGGGACGGTGATCCAGTCCTGGTCGCGGACCGCCAGGTCCCACACGTGGTGGTGGGCGTCGACGGTCACAGGAGGCCTTCCGACCGCAGGTCGTCCCACACCTCCGCCGGCACGGGCGGGTGGGCCGCGTTGGCGTGGACCTCCTCCGCCGACCTGGCTCCGACCAGCACCGACGCCACCGCCGGGTGGCGGGACGGGAACGCCAGGGCGGCCTGGGGCAGGGTCACGTCGTGCCGGGCGCACACGGCGGCGATGCGCCGGGCCTTGTCGACCAGTTCGGCGGGCGCGGTGGAGTAGTCGTAGGTGGCGTCGTCGGGGACCTCCGGCCGGGCCAGCACCCCCGAGTTGAACACGCCCGCCGCCACCACGGTGACCCCGCGCTCGGCGCACAGGTCCAGGAACGCCTCCCCCGACTGGTCCAGCAGGGTGTACCGGCCGGCCAGCAGCACGACGTCGATGCCGGTCTCGCGGACGAACCACTCGGCGGTCTCCCAGTGGTTCAGGCCGACGCCGACCGCGCGCACGACACCCTGGTCGCGCAGCGCGGCCAGCGCCGGGAACGCCTCGGCCGCCGCCTGCGTGGTGAACTCCGGTCGCAGGTCCACGTCGTGCAGCAGCACGACGTCCACCTGCGCCAGGCCCAGTCTGTCCACAGAGGACTCCAGCGACCGCCGCACGCCGTCGGCGCTGAAGTCCCACACGCGCCGATGGGTGGCGGGCACGGCGAAACCGTTGGCCAGGTCGTCGCCGTCGCCGTCGATCGGCTCCAGCAGCCGTCCGACCTTGGTGGACACCACGTACTCGTCCCTCGGCCGCACGGCCAGCGCCGCCCCGAGCCGCCGTTCGGACAGGCCGAGCCCGTAGTGCGGCGCGGTGTCGAAGTAGCGGATGCCGGTGTCCCAGGCCGCGTCGACCGCCGCCACGGCCTGCTCCGGCGTCACCTCCGCGTACAGGTTGCCGATCGGGGCCGCGCCGAAGCCGAAGCGGGACAGGGGGACGCGCGAGGTCATGGTCACTCCTGCACCTTGCCGGTGGCGAGCCGGGTCACGACCAGCGCGAGGATGATCACCGCGCCGTAGGAGGCGTTGATGTAGAACCCGCTGACGCTGAGCAGCCGCAGGATGTTCTCCACCAGCCCGAGCATGAGCACGCCGGACAGCGCCCCGAACAGCGTGCCCTTGCCGCCCTGCAACGAGATGCCGCCGATCACGGCCGCCGCGAACACCTTGAAGATCATGCCGGAACCCTGCGAGACCGCAACCGTGCCCAGCCGCCCGGTCATCAGGACGCCCGCCACCGCCGCGAGCACACCACCGATGATCAGCACCGCCCAGACCACCCGGTCGACGCGGATGCCCGCCGCCCGCGCGGCCTCCTTGTTTCCGCCGACCGCGTACAGGGACCGACCCTGCCGCAGGTAGCCGAGCACGAAGATGCCGCCGGCGAACAGGACCACGCAGATCCACACCGCCGCGGGCAAGCCCAGCCAGGTCGTCGCACCGAGGTACAGGAACGACTCGGGCACGTCGAACAGCGTCTGCCCCTTGGTCAACGCCTCCTGCAACCCGCGCAGCATGGTCAGCATCCCGAGGGTGACCATGAACCCGGACAGGCCGAGCTTGAGGATGAGGAAACCGTTGAGCCCGCCGATGACCGCGCCGACCAGCAGGCACACCGGGATGGCTGTCCAGGCGGGCAGTTCGATCCCGAGCCCGTTGGACGCGGCCGGGATGACCAGGGCGATCGCCAGCGCCGGCGCGATGCCGATGGTGGACTCCAGCGACAGGTCCATCTTGCCCGCGATGAGGATCAGCGTCTGCCCGAGCACCAGCAGCGACAGCTCGCTCTGCTGCTGCAACACGGCGACCAGGTTGTCGGCGGTGAGGAAGATCGGGCTGACCACCGCCCCGACGATCAACAGCACGACGATCGCGGGCACCAGCGCGAGGTCCTGGTACCGGCCGAGGCGGAACTTCGGCTGACCGGCGACGGCGGCCGGCGGCCGGGTGAGTGCTTTGGTCATGACATCCCTTCGATCGCCGCGATCAGCTCGCCGTCGCGCCAGCCCCGGTCGAACTCGGCCACGACCCGGCCGTGGAACAGCACCAGCACGCGGTCGCACACCCGCAGGTCGTCCAGCTCGTCGGAGACGACCAGCGCCGCCTTGCCCGCCCTGGCCTGCGCGTCCACCACGCCCAGCAGCGACTCCTTGGACTTCACGTCCACGCCCGCGGTCGGGTTGATCAGCACCAGCACCGCCGGGTCGGCGGCCAGCGCGCGGGCCATGACGACCTTCTGCTGGTTGCCGCCGGACAGGTCGGACACCGGCTGGTCCGGCCCGGCGGCCTTGATGTCGTACTCCGCGATGGCGGTCCGGCCCGAGGACCGCAGCGCCGACTTGCGCACGAGCGTCGACAGCACGGTCATCGACGCGTTCTCGGCAATGCTCAGGTCCGCCACCAGGCCCTGGTGGTGACGGTCGCGGGGCACGCAGCCGATGCCGGCGCGCAGGGCGGCCGGCACGTCACCACCGCGGACGTCGGTCCCGCGCACGGACACCGAACCGGCCGAGGACGGGCGCAGTCCGTACACGGTCTCGGCCAGCTCGTGCTTCCCGCTGGACGCGCTGCCCGCCAGCCCGACGACCTCGCCCGCCGCCACCGTGAAGGACAGGTCCGTGAAACCGTCGCCGGACAGCCCGTCCACGGTCAGCACCGGCGCGGACGACCGCGGCCGGTCCGCGCCGTCCGGGACGCCCAGGCCGCCCGGCTCGCCGGTCATGGCCTCGATCAGGTCCGGTTTGGACAGCCCCTCGACCGGTGCGGTGAGGATGTGCTGGGCGTCCCGGTAGACCGTGACCGTCTGGCACACCTCGTAGATCTCCTGGAGGTGGTGCGAGATGAACAGGAACGTCACCCCGTCTGCCCGCAGCGACCGCATGCGGTCGAACAGCCGCTCGATCGCCGGGCCGTCCAGCTGGGCGGTCGGCTCGTCGAGGATGATGAACCGCGCGCCCGCCGACAGCGCCCGCGCGATCTCCACCAGCTGGCGCTGCTCCACGGTCAGGTCGGCGACCCGGGCCTCCGGGTGCACCGCGACCTCGTACTGCTCCAGCAGGTCGGCGGCCTGCCGGCGCAGCCGCGACCAGCTGATCAGCCGGCCCTGCCGGTTGAGGAACAGGTTCTCCGCCACCGACAGCTCGGGCACGGCGGTCGACTTCTGGTAGACGCAGGCCACCTTCTCCCGCCACGCCGCCCGGTCGGCCAGGCCGGGCGCCTCGACGCCGGCGAAGCGCACCTCGCCGGCGTCCGGGGCGCGCATCCCGGTCAGCACCGACACCAGCGTGGACTTGCCCGCGCCGTTGCGGCCGACCAGGGCGTGCGTGTCACCCGCAGCGACGGAGATGTGCACGTCGTCCAGGGCCACCGTGCGGCCGAACCGCACGGTCACCCCGGTGGCCTCGACCGCGATCGGGTTCCCGTCGAGCGCGGTCATTTGCCGATCTGGTTGCCCCAGAAGGCCTTGTCGTCGACGTTCTCCTTGGTGATCAGCGGCGCCGGCAGCTGGTCCTCCAGCTGACCCTCCCCGACCTGGACGATCTCGCTGCCGTGGTCGGTCTTGCCCGGCTTGAACGTCTTGCCCTCGACGGCGGCCTTGGCGTAGTACAGCGCCCACTCCGCGTACAGGTCGGCCGGCTGGGACACGGTCGCGTCGATCTCGCCCTTGCGGATGGCCTCCAGCTCCTGCGGGATGCCGTCGTTGGACACGATCCACACGTGCTTCGGGTCGCTCGGCGGCACAAGCAGGTTCTTCTGGCGCATGACCTGGAGCGTGGGCGCGAGGAACGCGCCACCGGCCTGCATGTAGATGCCGTTGATGTCCGGGTGCTGGTTCAGGCGGGTCTGCAAGGCGGCCGAGGCCTTGGTGCCCTCCCAGTCGGTCGGCTCCTCGAACACCGTGATGCCGGGGTAGTTCTGCTTCATGCAGGTGGCGAACGCCTCGGACCGGTCGCGGCCGTTGACCGAGGACAGCGAGCCCTGGAACTCGACGATCTTGCCCTTGCCGCCGAGCTTCTCGCCGAGGAACTTGCACGCCTTCTCGCCGTAGGCCCGGTTGTCCGCGCGGACCACCATGTAGACCTTGCCCTTGTCGGGCCGGGTGTCCACGGTGACGACCGGGATCTTCGCCTTCTCCAGGCGGTCCAGGGTGGAGGCGACCGCGCCGGTGTCCTGCGGGGCCATCACGATCGCCTTCGCGCCCTGGCTCTGCAACGACTGGACGTTGGCGACCAGGTTCTCCACTTTGTTCTGCGAGTTCGTCGGGGCCATCATGTTGATGCCCAGCGCCTTCGCCTTCTCGGGCGCGTACTTGATGTAGGAGTTCCAGAAGTCGGAATCGGCCCGCGGGTGGTCCACGCCGATCGGTCCGACACCGGAGGCGGAGCCGGAGTCGGCCGCGGTGCCGCAGGCCGCGGTGGTGAGCGCGAGGCATACCGCGGCGGTGAGGATGCTGCGACGCTTCATCGTTCCTCGATTTCCAGGGACGGGAGGGGAGTACCTAGGACTTCGGGCGCAACCGCAGCCCGTGCATGCCGCCGTCGACGGCCAGGACGGTGCCCGCGGTGGAGCCGGACAGCGGGCTCGCCAGGTAGGCGATCGCGCCCGCGACCTCGTCGGCCGAGACCAGGCGGCCGTGCGGCTGCCTGGCCTCCAGCGCGGCCCGCTCGGCGTCCGGGTCCGGCGCCGAGTCGAGCAGGCGGCCCACCCAGGGGGTGTCCGCCGTGCCGGGGGCGACCGCGTTGACGCGGATGCCCTCCCGCACGTGGTCCGCGGCCATCGCCAGGGTCAGCGCGTGCACCGCGCCCTTGGTGGCCGAGTACAGCGCCCGCTGCGGCAGCCCGGCCCACGCGGCGATGGAGCCGGTGTTCACGACCGCCGCCGCGGGAGAGCGGCGCAGGTGCGGCAAGGCCGCGCGGGTGACCCGCACGATCCCGCCGACGTTGACGTCCCACACCCGCCGCCACTCGTCGTCGGGGTTGGCGGCGACATCCCCCTGCGCGCCGATCCCCGCGTTGTTGACGACCACGTCCAGCCGGCCGAACTCGGCCACCACGGCGTCGACGGCCGCGCGCACGCTGCCGTCGTCGGACACGTCGGCCCGGATGCCGTGCAGCGGCGCGTCCACCTGCGGGTTCAGATCCAGGCACGCCACCCGCGCGCCCCGGGACGCGAGCAGCCGCGCGGTGGCCAGGCCGATGCCCGACGCGCCGCCGGTGACGACCGCGACCAGGCCCTCGAAGTCGGTCATGACGCCTCCGTCCACACCGGACCGTCGGGGTAGCGGTAGGCGGCCAGGGTCTCGTCCTTGATCCGCGCGGAGAACCCGGGCTGCGTCGGGGCGAGGTACCGGCCGTCGCGCACGACGGCGGGGTCGGTGAAGTGCTCGTGCAGGTGGTCCACCCACTCGATGACCCGGCCCTCCATCGAGCCGGACACCGCCACGTAGTCGAACAGCGACAGGTGCCGCACCAGCTCGCACAGCCCCACGCCACCGGCGTGCGGGCACACCGGGACGCCGAACTTGTGCGCCAGCAGCAGGATCGCGAGGTTCTCGTTGACCCCGCCGACGCGGCAGGCGTCGAGCTGGAGGACGTCGATCGCGTCCGCCTGGAGCAGCTGCTTGAAGATCACCCGGTTCTGCACGTGCTCGCCGGTCGCGATCCGGATCGGGTCCAGCGCGGTGGCGATGGCGGCGTGGCCCAGCACGTCGTCCGGCGAGGTCGGCTCCTCGATCCAGTACGGGCCGAACGGGGCCAGCTCCCGCATCCAGCGCACGGCCGCGTCGACGTCCCAGCGCTGGTTGGCGTCCACGGCGATCCGCACGTGCTCGCCGACGACCTCGCGGGCCAGCTTCATCCGCCGCACGTCGTCGTCCAGGTCGCCGCCGACCTTGAGCTTGATCATGTCGAACCCGTCGGCCACCGCCTGGCGGGACAGCGCGGCCAGCTTCTCGTCGGAGTACCCGAGCCAGCCCGGCGTGGTCGTGTAGGCGGGGTAGCCCTCGCTCTCCAGGAACGCCACCCGCTCGGCCCGCCCCGGCTCGGCCGCGCGCAGCAGCTCCAGCGCCTCCTCCGGGGTCACCGCGTCGGACAGGTACCGGAAGTCGACCAGGCCGACGATCTCCTCCGGCGTCAGGGCCGACAGGAACCGCCACAGCGGAACCCCCGCGCGCCGCGCCGCCAGGTCCCACGCGGCGTTGACCACCGCGCCCAGCGCCATGTGCGCGACGCCCTTCTCCGGGCCCAGCCAGCGCAGCTGCGAGTCGCCCACCAGCTCGAAGTACAGGGCACCGAGGTCCGCGGCGGTCTCCGGGACCGGACGGCCCACCACGTGCTGCGCCAGCGACCGGATGGCCGCGGCCTGCACGTCGTTGCCGCGCCCGATGGTGAACGCCAGGCCGTACCCGTCCGGGCCGTCGTCGGTGCGGAGCACCACGTAGGCGGCGGAGTAGTCGGGGTCGGGGTTCATCGCGTCGGAGCCGTCCAGCTCCCGCGAGGTGGGGAACCGGATGTCCAGGACGTCCAGGTCGACGATGGTGGCCATCACGCCTGCCCGAAGGTCTGGCGCTGGGTGCCCAGGCCGTCGATGGACAGCTCGACCACGTCGCCGGCGCGCAGGTACGGCTTGGGCTCGGGGTGGCCGAGGGCCACGCCGGCGGGCGTGCCGGTGTTGACGAGGTCACCTGGTCGGAGGACGAGGAACCAGCTCAGGTAGCGGATCACCTCGGCCACCGAGAAGATCATGTGCTTGGTGGAGGAGTCCTGGCGGGTGGTGCCGTTGACCGACAGCCGCATGCCCAGCGCCTGCGGGTCTCCGATGTCGTCGGCGGGGACGAGGAAGGGACCGAGGGGGTTGAACGTCTCGCAGTTCTTGCCCTTGTCCCACTGCCCGCCGCGCTCGATCTGGAACTCCCGCTCGGACACGTCGTGGGAGACGGTGTACCCGGCGATGCAGGCCAGCGCCTCCTCCTCGGTCTCCAGGTACCGGGCGGCGCGGCCGATGACGACGCCGAGCTCGACCTCCCAGTCCGTCTTCACGGAGTTGCGCGGCACCAGGACCTCGTCGTACGGGCCGACGATGGTGTCCGGGGTCTTGAGGAACATGACCGGTTCGGCGGGGATCGCGGCGCCGGTCTCCTCCGCGTGGTCGCGGTAGTTGAGGCCGATGCACACGATCTTGCCCACGCCCGCGACCGGCGGTCCCACGCGCAGGCCCTCGGGGTCGAGCACGGGGAGCGTCCCGGCGGCCAGCGCGGCGCGGGTGCGGGCGAGGCCGTCGGCGGCCAGGAACGGCCCGTCGATCTCACCGGTCACCGGGCTCAGGTCGTACGTGGTCCCGTCGTCGGCCCGGACGGCGGGACGTTCGGAGCCCGGCGCTCCGAGGCGCAGAAGCTGCACGGCTTGTCCTCCTCGGCTACACGTAATACGTCGGATGTATAGCCGTAATGAACCGTCCCGTCTAGAGCCGTCTCGCCTATTGGTCCGATGACTGACTGCCGTAACCAGCCGAAGAAAGGTTCCGATGAGACACCACCGCGCGGTGTGGGCGTCCGCCGCCGGCACCGCCGTCCTGCTCGCCTCGCTCGCCACGACGGGCGTCGCCCACGCCGACGAACCGCTCGTCGAACCGCTGTCGCCCGCGACCGCGAAGGCCGCCCGCACCGGGTCGTCGGAGCCGGACGGGCGGGTCGGCGCGACCCTGGCGGGGGCGACCGGCACGGTCACGGCGTTCGTCGAACTGGCCGGCACCCCGGCCGCCGAGGCCTACGGCGCCGAGAAGCGGCGCGGCGCGGCCGACCCGCAGGCCGTCCAAGCCGCCCGGGACTCCCGGCAGCGCACCGCCGACCAGGCCGCGCACGTGCTGGACGTGTTGCGCGGCAAGGACTCCGCCACCCGCGAGGTCGCCCGGACCGCCAACGCCGTGCCCGGTGTCGTGGTCAGCGCCGACGCCGCCAAGGTGCGCGAGCTGGCCGGGCTGCCCGGGGTCAAGGCCGTGCGCCTGGCCGTGCCGAAGGTCGTGCAGAACGCCAGTGCCGTGCAGCTGACCAAGGCCGCGCAGGTGTGGCGGCAGACCGGCCGCTACGGCGAGGGGATGCGGGTCGGCATCATCGACACCGGCATCGACTACACCCACGCCGACTTCGGCGGCCCCGGCACCGCCGCCGCGTACCAGGCCATCGACCGGACCGCGCCGTGGACGCCGACCGCGAAGGTCGTCGGGGGTTACGACTTCGCGGGCGACGAGTACGACGCCGGCGTGCCCGAGAAGTCCACGCCCAAGCCCGACCCGAACCCGCTGGACTGCGGCAGCCACGGCACGCACGTCGCCGGCACCGCCGCCGGGTTCGGCGAGAACCCCGACGGCTCGACCTTCACCGGCGACTACAAGACGCTGACCGACGACGCGTTGAACGCCATGAGGATCGGACCGGGCACCGCGCCCAAGGCGTTGCTGTACGCGCTCAAGGTGTTCGGCTGCGAGGGGTCCACCAACCTCACCGCGCAGGCCCTCGACTGGGCGCTGGACCCCAACGGCGACGGCGACTTCGCCGACCACCTCGACGTGGTCAACATGTCCCTGGGCTCGGACTTCGGCGCCCAGGACGACCCGGACTCGCTGTTCGTGCGCAAGCTCGTCCAGCACGGCGTCCTGGTCGTGGCGTCGGCGGGCAACGGCGGCGACTTCTACGACGTCGGCGGCTCCCCCGCCAACACACCGGAAGCGCTGGCCGTGGCCAACACCCGGGACGCGTTCGCGCTGCTGGACGGCGTCACCGTGGGCACGACCGACCAGCCCGGCCAGTACAGCCAGAGCTACACCGCCTACGACACCCTCGACCTGACCCGGCCGGTGGTCGCGGTCGCCGCCGAGGGCAACAAGGACGGCTGCGACCCGATCGACCAGGACCTCGGAGGGAAGTTCGTCTGGCTGGAGTGGGACGACAACGACTCCACCCGCCGCTGCGGCTCGGCCGGGCGCACCAACAACGCCCAGAACGCGGGCGCGGAGGGCGTGCTCCTGACCTCCACGCGGGACAACTTCCTGGCCGCCATCGCGGGCAACGCGGGCATCCCGGTGTTCCAGTTCACCGGCCCGGCGACGACCGCCGTCCGCCCCGCGCTGACCGCCGGCACCCTGGAGGTCCGGATGCGCGGCGCCCTGCGCAACTCCGTGCCCACCACGGCCCCGAAGCTCGCCGACACCATCACGCCGTCGTCCTCACGCGGTTCGCGCGGCGCGGTAGCGGCGAAGCCGGACGTGGCCGCTCCCGGCGACACGATCCTGTCCGCCGACATCGGCACCGGCACCGGCGCCGCCAGCAAGGGCGGCACGTCGATGTCCGCACCGCACGTGGCCGGCATCGGCGCCCTGGTGCGGGAAGCCCACCCGGACTGGACCGTCGAGGAGGTCAAGGCAGCGGTCGTGAACACGGCGGGCAACGTCGTGAAGTCGGGTGACGACAACACCGCCGGCCTGCCCGAGGCCCCCATGCGGGTCGGTTCGGGCCGGGTCGACGCGGCGGCGGCCGTGGGCGCGGACCTGCTGGCGATGGTCGCCGACGACCCCGGTTCGATCGGCGTGTCGTTCGGCCCGGTCGAGGCCGAGCGCTCGGTGTGGCGGACCAAGACGGTGAACATCGTCAACAAGGGCGCCGACCCGCGCACGGTCACCGTGTCCTACCAGGAGGCCACGGCCGTTCCCGGCGCGACGTACGAGGTATGGCCGCGCTCGGTGTCCGTCGCCCCCGGCAAGACGGCCCAGGTGCGGGTGTCGCTGCGGGTCGAGCCCGAGCAACTGCGCAAGGTCGCGGACCCGACCGTGACCAAGGAACAGGTCGGCGTCACCCGGCAGTTCCTCGCCGAGGCGTCCGGTCGGCTGCTGCTGGAGTCCGGCGAGACCACGCTCCGCGTGCCCGTGTACGCCGCCCCCAAGCCCGCTTCCGACGTGTCGGCCGGCGGCGTGACCTTCAAGGGTGACGTGGCGTCCGTCCGGCTGCGCGGGCACTCCCTCGCACAGGGCGAGGGCGACCAGGCGTATCGGTCCCTGATCAGCGCTTTCGAGCTCCAGGGCGCCTCCGACCGCTTGCAAGACTGCACCGACGAGGTGACGACGGAGTGCGCCGTCAACGCCTCGGCCAAGGGCGGCGACCTGCGGTACGTAGGTGCCGCCTCGACGGCCCCGGTCGACAAGTCCGAGAACGCACTCTTGGCTTTCGGAGTCGTGACCTGGGAAAACTGGGTCACTCTAGGTGCCAACAACTCCCCCGAAATCCGCATCGACACCAACAACGACGGCTCACACGACTTCCGCGTACACGCCGCAAAGCCCACCGACGCCAACAGTTCCGTGACCGCGGACGTGTGGCTGGCACGGACCGTGCGGGTGTCCGACGACGAGGTCGTGGACGAGCAGCCGCTCAACGGCCAGCACGGCGAGGTGGACACCAACCTCATGGACAGCAACGTGGTCGTGCTGCCGGTGACCCTGAAGGCCCTAGGCATCGACCCAGCGGGCACGACGTTCCGCCTGTCCTACACCGCAGGCACGACAGGCCAGTACGCCGCACCCGGCAACGAGGAGGGTTTCGTAGACCAAATCAACACCCCGATGTCCTTCGACCCCCTCAAGCCGGGCCTGTCCATCCGACAGGGCACCACCCCCGCCCTGTCCTTCGTAGCCCGAACCGGCTCCCGCCTAGAGGTCCACCGAGACCAGGAGTCCCTAGCAGCAGACGGTGCCGAGAACCTGCTCCTGCTCCACCACCACAACACCACCGAGGAACGCGCACAGGTGGTCAAGATGCGCGGTTGATCACCGAACGCGAGGCCCGGCACAACCCGTCTGGGTGGTGCCGGGCCTCGCGTCCGTTCGACCATACTCGGGCGAATGGGCTTCGTGGTCGGCTTGGACGCGGGCGGCACCTCGACAAGAGCACTGGTGCTGGACCTGGACGGCACCCGCCTGGGCGCGGGCGTGGCAGGCGGCGCCAACCCGAACTCCCACCCTCCGGAACTAGCTGCGGCCCACATCTCCCAGGCCCTGACGGCGGCGCTGGACGGCTTGGACGCGGCCAAGGTCGAGTCCGGCGTGCTGGGTATGGCCGGCTCCAGCAAGGTCCTCAGCGACCCCACGGTCAACGCCCTGTTCGAAGCAGCGTGGACCAGCGCCGGCCTCCGCTGCCCCATGCGAGTGATCACCGACTGCGAGGCCGCCTTCGCCACAGGCACCTCATCCGCCAACGGCACTGTTCTGGTGGCAGGCACAGGTTCCATCGCCGCCAAGATCACCAACCACAAGCTGACCAGCACAGTAGGCGGCTACGGCTGGCTCCTGGGCGACGAGGGTTCAGCCTTCTGGCTGGGCAGAGAAGCAGTCCGAGCCACCCTCCAAGCCTTGGAGGGCAACGCCCCTCTAGACCCCCTAGCAACGGCCGTCCTCACAATGGCCGACCTCCCAGCAGAACCCCGCCGAGACACCTGGCGCCGCCTGATCACCAAGTCCAACCAATCCCCACCCATCCACCTGTCCCACTACGCCCCCTTGGTCACGGCCCACCACGAGACCTCATCGGCAACAACGATCATCACCAACGCGGTAACAGCCTTGGCCGACCTAGCCCTCTCCTGCCGAGACAAAACCGACGAAACCCCCATCGTGCTGGTAGGCAGCCTGATCCACGCCCACCCTTTGGGCACCCGCCTCAGAGCAGAGCTCACCAACCGCACCCACGCCACAGTCCGCATAGCAACAGAGGGCGCAGCAGGCGCAGCCTGGCTAGCAGCAGTAGAACTCCTAGGCACCTCCGCCCCCCGCCCCAGCTAACCCAGCAACAAAAACCCCGCCCACCACAACGCCCGCAGGGCGCGCTTTTCACGAAACTCGCGCAGCAGACCTCCCAACTTGGGCTTCTTCCGTCATCCCCGTATGGCCTGCCCGAAGGGCTACCACAGATTTC
>NZ_JBBEGC010000150.1:0-15757 GCF_037401995.1 Saccharothrix sp. CCNWYY140 | reverse complement strand
CTTCGGGCAGGCCATACGGGGATGACACAAGCAAGAAGCCCAAGTTGAGTTGTGTCCTCCCCGGCGGACTGCCCACTTGCCGGCTCCGTCGAACGGCGGCGCTTTGCGCGGTCGGTGGCTTGGGGGTTAGAAGTTCTTGCGGGTTACTGTCCAAGGGTACTTTGCGGCTAGGCCGGAGGGGCTCATGAGGTAAGTGCGGGCGGTTTGGTTGTTGTTTAGGGCCATGTCCAGGAAGTGGACTAGTGTGGTCATGCCGTCGGTCATTTGGGGGCCTGTGATGAAGCCTGTGTGGCCCGCCTGGGGGTGCCTGGCCAGGATGGCCGGGACGGTGGCCAGGTCGTAAGTGGCCTGGTTGTTGGAGTAGGCGATGTCGGTGGGGCCGCCGTCCATGAAGAGGGCTGGGCTGTGGAGCTTTGTTACTTCTGAGCGGGGGTAGCCGAAGGAGTCGTCGGCGAAGAAGCCGCTGTTCAGGGCGGCTACTGCTCGGACGCGGGGGTCTTGGGCGGCTACCAGGGCTTCCAGGCCGCCGCATGAGTGGCCTGCTGTGGCGACCTTGGTCAGGTCCAGGCGTTGCGCGAGTGGGGCGCCGGAGCGCGTTTGTTCGCGTTCTGCCCAAGTGATGGCGTTGGTCAGCAAGGTCGGGATCGGGGAGCCGCTGGGGACGCCGTTGGGGGAGCCGTTTGCCGACGCTGTGTCGACTACGACGAAGCCCTTGGAGGCGATGAACGTCAGTGCCCGTACTACCTCGCTGCCGTCTGTGTGGGCGCAGGCGCCGTTGCCGAAGGCCAGTACGGGGAGGAGGCGGCCTGCGGACTGGGGGTTGGCGGGGCGGTAGACGGTGTAGCGGTTGTCGCCGTATGCGCCCTCGCGGGTGACCGGGAGGTTGTAGTCCACGGCCGGGTGTTCTGTTGACGTCGTTGTTGTGGTGGTGATGGTTGTTGTCGTGGTGGTGCCGGTGCAGGTTGCGTCGTTGAGCGTGAAGGTTGCGGGTTGGATTGTTCGGGCGCTTGAGGTGGCGTTGAAGCCGAACGAGATCGTTCCGTCGGTGGGGATGCCGCCGTTCCATGACGCGTTGGTCACCGTTGCGCGGTTGCCCGACTGAGTGGAGGTGCCGTTCCAGGACTGGGTGATTCGTTCGTCGCCGGGGAACGTCCACGCCAGGCGCCATGCGGTGAGCGGGTCGCCCAGGTTGGTGATGGCGACGCTTGCGGTGAAGCCGCCTGGCCATTCCGAGGTGATCCTGTAGTCGACGCGGCAACCCGTTGTCGCGGAGGCCGACTGCGCGCCGACGAGGGTCGCGACCGACGCGCTCAGGGCCACGGCGACGACGACCGCGGCTGTTCGCCGGGATTTCAGTGCAGGCACGGTGATCACTTCTCCTTCTGGGCGGACCGACCCGGCGAACGCGACTGTGGATGAACGCCGGCGAGGCGGTCAAGGTGTTGCGAAAACGTTTCGGGCGGGGAACGGCCAGGTGGCCGGCTAAAAGTTCCGCGTATTTCTTTAGCTGCCGGGAGGCGTTGCCCACGCGCTCCGGCTGTGGTTATGGTCAGTGCCGACAACTATCGGTATTGTATCCGAAAGTTTCGAAAGATCCCCTTCTGAGAAAGCGCAAACATGAAGCTGACAGCGAAGTCGGTCTCCCGAGTAGCGCTCGTGTCGACCCTGGTGGCCGCCACCGCGGGCGTCGCGGTCCTGGTGGCGGCGCCCGCCAGTGGCGCCGCGACCACGCTTGCCGCGGCGGCCCAGCAGAGTGGTCGCTACTTCGGCACCGCGGTGGCCGCCAACAAGCTCGGTGACTCGACCTACGTCGGAATCCTGAACCGGGAATTCGACATGGTCACGGCCGAGAACGAAATGAAGATGGACGCCACCGAGCCGAACCAGAACCAGTTCAGCTACGGCAACGCCGACCGGATCGTCAACCACGCCCGCAACCAGGGCAAGCGGGTCCGCGGGCACGCGTTGGCGTGGCATTCGCAGCAGCCGGGTTGGATGCAGCGCATGGAGGGTTCTTCCCTGCGGTCGGCCATGTTGAACCACGTCACGCAGGTCGCCACGTACTACCGGGGCAAGATCTACGCCTGGGACGTGGTGAACGAGGCCTTCGAGGACGGCTCGTCGGGCGCGCGCCGCAATTCCAACCTCCAGCGCACCGGCAACGACTGGATCGAGGCCGCGTTCCGAGCGGCGCGGGCAGCCGACTCGGGTGCGAAGCTCTGTTACAACGACTACAACACCGACAACTGGTCGCACGCCAAGACCCAGGCCGTGTACCGGATGGTGCAGGACTTCAAGTCCCGCGGTGTGCCGATCGACTGTGTCGGGTTCCAGGCGCACTTCAACAGCGGCAACCCGGTGCCGTCGAACTACCACACCACGCTCCAGAACTTCGCCAACCTCGGCGTGGACGTCCAGATCACCGAGCTGGACATCGAGGGTTCCGGCTCCACCCAGGCCCAGCAGTACCAAGGCGTCACCCAAGCCTGCCTGGCCGTCTCCCGCTGCACCGGCATCACCGTCTGGGGCATCCGCGACACCGACTCCTGGCGCGCGTCGGGCACCCCGCTGCTGTTCGACGGCTCCGGAAACAAGAAGGCCGCCTACACGTCGGTCCTCAACGTCCTGAACAGCGGCACGGGCACCACCAACCCGACCACCACCACGACCACGTCCTCCAACACGAACCCCGGCGGTTGCACCGCGACCTACTCCGAGGGCGAGAAGTGGAGTGACCGGTTCAACGGGCAGGTCACCGTCACGGGCACGAACAACTGGATCGTCACCGTCACGGTGAGCTACCCGCAGAAGATCATCGCCACCTGGAACACCAGCGCGAGCTGGGACTCCAGCGGCAACGTGATGACCGCCCGCCCCAACGGCAACGGCAACACGTTCGGGTTCACCGTCCAGCACAACGGCAACTGGACCTGGCCGAGCCTCACCTGCCGGGTCGCCTGACCGACCGGCGGCAGGGCCACCCGGCCCTGCCGCCTCCCGGCGTCACGACGACGCCCGCACCACCAGTCGCGGCTCGATGACCACCCGGTGCGCCGGGCGGTGCGGATCCGGGTCGCGCAGGCGCGCTGCCAACAGGGACACGGCCGCGCGGCCCACGGCGGACTTGGGTGGCCGGACCGCCGTCAGCGGCGGGTCGCACAACTCGGCGACCTCGTCGTCGTAGGTCACCACGGCCAGGTCCCCGGGCACGTCCAGCCCCCGTTCCTGGCAACGCTGCACCAGCGAGATCGCCTCCGGGTCGGAGTGCACCAGCAGCGCCGTCGTCCCGGTCGCCGCGCACCGGTCCAGCAGGGCGTCGCGGGCGGCCGGCCAGTCCGGGCTGCGGCTGTCGGCGGTGCTCACGTCCGGGACCTCCGCCACCGGCAGGCCCAGCCGGTCGCACGCCTCTCGCCACCCCCGCCGCACGTGCGGCGAAGTCGGACTGGACACGGTCGTGCACAGCCCGATGCGCCGGTGACCGGCCTCCGCCAGGTGCACCACGGCCATCGCCGCCCCCCGCGCGTGGTCGCTGACCACGGACTCGACGGCCTCCTGGTAGTTGTCGCCGGGGGTGCGCTCCAGCAGCACGACCGGCAGGTCCACCGAGCGCAGCCACTCCACCAGGGCCTCGCCCTCGGCCCCCGTCGTGGTCGGGGCGACCAGCAGCCCGTCCACCGCGCCGGCCTCGACCAGCCGGGACAGCTGGCGGCGTTCGTCGGCGGCTTCGTAGGTGGCGCCGCGCAGCACGATCCGCACGTCCTCCTCGGCGGCGGCCTCGCGCACGCCCCTGATCACGTCCGGCCAGTAGTAGTCCAGCGACGGCACGACCATGCCCACGGTGGGCAGCTCGTCGGCCGGCGGCGCGGCGCCGGGCACGGGCACCCCGGCGACCGTCGCACCCCCTCGCACGCGCTGCACCAGGCCCTGTTCGGCGAGGAAGTTGATGTCCCGGCGCACGGTGATCGCGGAGACGTCGAGCGCGTCGGCCAGGTCGTGCACGCGCACGGTCCCCTTGGCCCGCAGCAGCTCGACCACCTTGGCGCGGCGTTCCGCGGGCAGCATGTCGGAGGTCGTCACGCCGAACATCATCCTCTGATCCGATCTGATCGCTACTGATAAATCCAGTCTTGACCTGAAAAGTCTGATCGAAGATGATCGGTCGCAGCGTTCGAGCGCCCCGAACCCCTGCGGAGGACGCCCGTGACCGACCGACGACCGCACGCGCTGCTCGTCATGGCGCGCCGCCACTTCCGGATCCAGTTCCACCGACCCCAGCTCGACCGCCTCGCCGGGCTGGTCGACCTGGGCGACCCGCTGTGCGTGACCGAGCTGGACTCCACCACCGCCCGCCACCGGCTGCGCGAGGCCGACGTGCTGCTCACCTCGTGGGGCGCGCCCCGGCTGACCGCCCCGCGGCTGGCCGCCGCGCCCCGGCTGCGCGCGGTCTTCCACTGCGCGGGCACCGTGCGGCCACTGGTGTCCGACGAGCTGTGGCGGCGGGGGATCGTGGTCACCTCGGCGGCCGACGAGAACGCCATCCCGGTCGCCGAGTTCACCCTCGCCGCGATCGTGTTCGCCGGGAAGAAGGCCCCGTTCCTCGCCCAGGACGCCCGCGCGCACCGCGCCGACTGGTCCTACGCCGAGGCGCGCGGCGAGCTGTCCAACCGCGACCGGACGATCGGCGTCGTCGGCTTCTCGCGTGTCGGGCGCCGGGTGGTGGAGCGGCTGCGGACGCTGGACGTGACGGTCCTGGTGGCCGACCCGTACGCCGACCCGGCCCGCGTGCGCGCGGCGGGCGCACGCCTGGTCGAACTGCCGGACCTCTTACGCGCCAGCGACGTCCTCACCCTGCACGCGCCCGAGCTGCACTCCACCCGCCACCTGATCGGCGCCCCGGAACTGGCGCTGCTCCGCGACGGCGCCACCATCGTCAACACCGCGCGCGGCTCCCTGGTCGACACGGCCGCGTTGGAACGGGAGTGCGCCGCCGGCCGGCTGGACGCGATCCTCGACGTCACCGACCCGGAGCCGCTGCCCGCCGACTCGGTCCTCTACACCCTGCCGAACGTGATGATCACCCCGCACGTGGCGGGCTCGCTGGGCGCGGAGACCCGCCGGCTCAGCGACAGCGCGATCGACGAGCTGGAACGCCACCTGGCGGGCCTGCCATTGCGTGCCGCGGTCACCGCCGACACGCTGGGGATGAGCGCATGACCGCCGCGCCGATCACCGGGTGGACCCGCGAGCGCTGGGCGGCGCTGGCCGACCGGCTCCTGCTCGCCGCCCGCGAGCACGCCTCACCGGACCACGCCCGGATCACCCCGCCCGGTCCGCCCGGCGGCTACGGCACGGCCGTGGACGGCCTGGAGGGCTTCGCCCGCACCCTGCTGCTGGCCGGTTTCCGGCTCGCCGGCGAGCACGGCCGCGACCCGCTGGACCTGGCCGGCTGGTACGCGCGCGGGCTCGCCGCGGGCACCGACCCCGCCTCGCCGTACCGCTGGCCCCGGCCCGACGAGCACGCGCAGGCCAAGGTCGAGGCCGCCTCGCTGGCGCTGATCCTGGACATGACCCGGCCGTGGCTGTGGGACCGGCTCGACGAGGGCGTGCGGGAGCGGGTGGTCGACTACCTCGCGCCCGTGGTCGGCGACGACACTTATCCGCGCTGCAACTGGGTGTGGTTCCGGATCGTCGTGCAGACGTTCTTGCGGTCGGTCGGCGGGCCGTGGAAGGCCGACGACATCGCCGCCGACCTGGCCGCGCACGACGCGTTCCACCGCGGTGAGGGCTGGTTCGCCGACGGCGATGAGCGGGCGTTCGACCACTACTGCGGCTGGGCGCTGCACCTGTACCCGGTGCTGTGGGCACGGATGCGCGGTGCGACCGAGTCTGCCGATCGGGCCGCCGAGGACATCGCGCGGCTGGGCCGGTTCCTGCTCGACCAGGTGCGACTGGTCGGCGCGGACGGCTCTCCGCTGGTGCAGGGCCGCAGCCTGATCTACCGGTTCGCCGCGGCGGCGCCGTTCTGGGTGGGCGCGCTGGCCGGCGTGACGTCCGTGGGTCCGGGTCTGCTGCGCCGTGCCGCGTCCGGAGTCCTCGGGCACTTCGTCGAGCACGGCGCACCCGACGAGCGGGGCCTGTTGACGCTGGGCTGGCACCACGAGTGGCCCGCGCTGGCCCAGTCCTACTCCGGGCCGTCCTCGCCGTACTGGGCGGCCAAGGGGATGCTCGGGCTCGCGCTGCCCGCCGACCACCCGGTGTGGACCGCGGTGGAGGAGCCGCTGCCCGTGGAACGGGCCGACCAGACGTGGTGCGCGGGTCCGCCGGGCTGGCTGGTCTCGGCCACTCGTGCGGACGGGATCGTGCGGGTGGTCAACCACGGCACCGACCACGAGCACGTCGGTGCACGGGTCGGCGACTCGCCGCTCTACACACGCCTGGGCTACTCGACGGCCACGGCCCCGCTGCTGTCGGACAGCGCGTGGAACTCGCCGGTGGACCAGTCCGTCGTGCTCCTGACCGCTTCGGGCGCGGCCACCCACCGCGCCGGCATGCGGACCTTGCGCGTGGAGAAGATCGGGGACGCCGTGCTCGGCGCGTCGGTCGCCCGGGTCCACCTGCTCGACCCCGTGCCCGGCCGGGATCACGGGTCCGGCCGGCGCGGCACAGCGCACGATCTGGCGGAGATCACCACACTTTCCGTCCTCAAAGGACCGTGGGAAGTCCGGTGCGCCCGAGTGGAACCCCTACTGGACGCCGTGCACACGGCGGTCGCGCTGAGGATCGGCGGCTGGCCGATGGCGGGGGAGGAGGTCGAGACCGACGCGGCCACGGCCTCGGTGCGCGCGGGCGGCCGGTGCTCGGTCCTGGTCGCCCTGCACGGCCTTGACCGCGTCGGCGTGCACACGGAAGACGACGCGAGTCCGCTGGGTCCGCGGACCGGCACGCCGTGGGCGGCGGGACCGGTCGCACCCGGCACGTGGGCGATCGCCGCGATCGCACTGGGCACGGCGGCCGGACCACCGGTCGTCACGCACGACGAACACAGGCTCCACATCCGCTGGCCCGACGGGGGAACCACCACCGCCGACCTGCCCCGGTAGACGAAGACGAAGAGGAGACGGGATCAATGGCGACTCCCCGAAAGCCCACCGCTCGGCGACTGCCGGCGCTCCTGGCGGCACTGGCCCTGGTCGTGGCCGGGTGCGGGTCCGGCGAGGAGGACGGCGGCCCGGTCGCGCTGACCGTGTCGGTGTGGAACCTCGCGGGCATACCCGAGTTCAAGGCGCTGTTCGACGCCTTCGAGAAGGCCAACCCGGACGTGGACGTGCGGCCGGTGGACATCCTGGCCGACGACTACCCGCAGAAGGTCACCACGATGCTCGCCGGCGGTGACAAGACCGACGTGATCACCATGAAGAACGTCACCGACTACGCCCGCTACGCCGGCCGCGGCCAACTCGCCGACATCACCGACCTGGCCCGCGCGACCAAGGACCTGACCGGCCTGGAGGCGTTCGACCTCAAGGGCACGTACTTCGCGCTGCCCTACCGCCACGACTTCTGGCTGCTGTACTACAACAAGAAGCTGTTCGACGCCGCCGGCCTCCCGCAGCCCGACGGGCTGACCTGGGACCGCTACGCCGAGCTCGCTCGCAAGCTCACGCAGGACAAGGACGGCAAGAAGGTCTACGGCGCCTACCACCACACCTGGCGCTCGGTCGTGCACGCCATCGCGGCGGCGCAGACCGGCGGCGACCAGATCAACGGCGACTTCAACTTCTTCACCGACCAGTACCGCCTGGCACTGGACCTCCAGGAAGACGGCGCGGTCCCCGACTTCGCCACCTCGACCACGCAGCAGTCCAGCTACCGCACCATGTTCGAGACCGAGGCCGCCGCGATGGTGCCGATGGGCACCTGGTACGTCGCCGGCGTCCTGGCGGCCAAGGCCAAGGGCGACACCTCGGTGGACTGGGCGGTCGCGCCGATGCCGCAACGGCCCGGTGCGAGCGGGGTGACCACGTTCGGTTCACCTACGGCGTTCGCGGTCAACAAGAACGCCAAGCACTCGGCCGCCGCGCGCAAGTTCGTGGAGTTCGCCGCCGGTCCGGAGGGCGCGAAGGCCATCACGAAGGTGGGCGTGGTGCCCGCGTTGCGCAGCCCGGAGATCACGCGGGAGTACCTGGCGCTGCCCGGGATGCCCACCGACGAGCTGAGCCGCAAGGCGTTCGCGCCCGACAAGATCGCGCTGGAGATGCCCGTGCACGAGCACACCTCCGACGTGGACACCATCCTGCGCGAGGAACACCAGTTGATCATGGTCGGCGACAAGTCCGTGGAGGACGGCATCCGCTCCATGCGCGACCGGGTCCACGACGTCGTCGCCTGACGCCATGACGACCACGCTGACGCCGCCGGCCACCACGCCCGCGCCCCCCGTCCGCACCCGCTCCCGGAAGCGGCGCGACACCCTCGTCGGGTGGAGCTTCATCCTCCCGAACCTGCTCGGGTTCGCCCTGTTCACCCTGGTGCCGGTGCTGGCGACCTTCGCCCTGGCCTTCACCCGGTGGGACTCCTACCGGGCGCCGGAGTGGGTCGGGCTGGACAACTTCGCCAAGCTGGTGGAGGACGACAACTTCCGCACGGCGCTCACCAACACCCTGTACTACGCGGCCGGCCACATCCCGCTGACCATGCTGGCGGCCCTGGCCCTGGCGGTCGTGCTGGACCGGAAGGTCCGCGGCGTGGGCTTCTTCCGCACCGCGGCCTTCTTCCCGTACGTGACCTCGCTGGTAGCGGTGGCGGTGGTGTGGAACATGCTGTTCAACCCCACCGCCGGCCCGGTCAACCAGCTGTTGGGCGTGCTCGGCGTCGACAACCCGCCCGGGTGGGTGACCAGCACCGACTGGGCCATGCCCGCGGTGATCGTCACCAGCGTGTGGCGGGACATGGGGTACTACATGGTCCTGTACTTGGCCGGGTTGCAGGCCATCCCGGCGGAGTACTACGAGGCCGCGCGGGTCGACGGCGCCGGCGCGTGGCAGCGGTTCCGGCACGTCACGCTGCCGTGCCTGCGCCCGACCACGTTCTTCGTCTTGGTGCTTTTGACCATCCAGAGCTTCAAGGTGCTGGACCTGATCGTGGTCATGACCAACGGCGGCCCCGGCCGCAGCACCCTCGTGCTCGCGCAGCTGGTCTACCGCGAGGGCATCACCGAGGGCCACTTCGGCTACTCGTCGGCGATCGCACTGGTGCTGTTCGTGATCGTGCTGTCGGTGACCGTCCTCCAGTTCCGCCTCAACGAGCGGAGGAACGCCCCGTGACCACCCGGTGGCTGCGCTCGGTCGTGGCGTACGGCGCGCTCGCGTCGATGGTGCTGGTCGTGCTCGTGCCGTTCGCGTGGATGGTGTCCGCGTCCCTGAAACGGGACAACGAGGTGTTCTCCGTGCCGACGCGGTGGATTCCGGAGGAGTTGCGCTGGTCCAACTTCGTCGAGATCTGGGAGCGTGTGCCCCTGGCTGATCAACTGGCGAACTCCGCGTTCCTGGCGTCGGTGATCACGTTGTTGCAGGTGCTCACCGGCAGCTTCGCGGCCTACGGCTTCGCCAAGGTCCGTTTCCCTGGGCGGGATGCGTTGTTCTTGGCCTACATCGCGACCATCGCCGTGCCGTGGCAGGCGTACATGGTGCCGCAGTACGTGATGATGCAGAAGGCGGAGCTGACCGACACGTACTGGTCGATCGTGTTCTTGCAGGCCTTCGGTGCTTTCGGCGTGTTCCTCATGCGGCAGTACTACTTGTCGATCCCGGACGAGCTGTGCGAGGCGGCACGGTTGGACGGGCTCAGCGAGTACGGGATCTACTGGCGGATCATCCTGCCGCTGTCCAAGCCCGCGTTGGCCAGCCTGGCTTTGTTGACCTTCGTCACCACGTGGAACGACTACTTGGGGCCGTTCATCTACTTGACCAGCAACGAGTTGTGGACTGTCCAGTTGGGGTTGAAGTCGTTCGTGGGGCAGTACGACGCCGAGTACGCGATGATCATGACCGGGGCTGTGTTGTCCGTGGTGCCGATTCTGGTCGTGTTCTTGGTGGGGCAGCGGTACTTCCTGCGCGGTATCGCCACGACGGGCATGAAGGGGTGAGCGCGGTGCGCTTGCTCCGGCCTCTTGGGCAGCGGACGTATGAGCGGGTGTTCGGCGTCGTGTACGTGGGGTTGATGGCCAACGTGCTGCTCACTGTGGGTTGCGCGCCCTTGTTGTTGGCTCTGGCGGTGGTAGCGGATCCGGCTGCGTCTTGGCCGTTCTTCGTGGTGCTGTCGGGTTGTTGCGCTCCCGCCGTGGCCGGTGTGTTCGGTGTGTTCGCCGACGGTTCGGTCCAGGTGTGGCGACCGTACTGGGCCGCTTACCGGCGGGCTTTCCTCCCGTCGCTGGCCGCTTGGTACGGCGCTGCCGTGGTCGTGGTCGTCCTGGTCGTGGACGCCCGTGCACTCCCCGCGCTCCTCCCATTGTTCGCCTCTACTGCCGTTCTGGCGGTGACCTGCGCGATCGCCGTGATCCTCGTCGCCGCCACCCATCCCACACTGCCAGGTGGACTGGCTCGTTCCTGCCTGTACCTCACTGCGAGGCGCTGGTACCTGGCCCTGTTCAACGCGGTCGTGCTCGCAACGGCGGCGGCGATCGTCCTAATGCGCCCGGTGGAGGGCTTGCTCGTGGCCTGCGCGCCGCTGCTGTACGTGGTGTTCGCCAACACCCGAGCGGTCGTCTCGCCTCTCGGCACGCCAGGAATTGTCGGTGGTCGCTGATACGTTCGCCCAGTCGGACCAGATGGGGAGGACGTCGTGGTAGAGGTGGCACTGCGGTCGGTGGAGGACACCGACCTGGACGCGCTGTTCGATCAGATGCGCGACCCGGAGTCGGTCCAGATGGCCGCCTTCACCGCGAAGGACCCTGACGACAGGGCGGCCTTCGACAAGCACATGGCGAAGATCAGGACAGCCCCGGACACCACGGTGCTGGCGGTGACGGGGGATGGCCGGTTCGTCGGCACCATCGGCTGCTTCGTGATGGAGGGCGACACAGAGCTGACCTACTGGATCGACCGTGCGGCCTGGGGCCAGGGCATCGCCACCCAAGCCCTGAGCCTGTTCCTGGACGTGATCAAGACACGCCCCTTGCACGCCCGCGCGGCCAGCGACAACCTCGGATCACTCAGGGTCCTGGAGAAGGCAGGCTTCACCCCCATCGGCACCGAGACCGCCTACGCCCCAGCCCGCAACACAGAAATCGAGGAAACAATCCTCCGCCTCGACTAGCCGCCACGCACACGCCGCCACGCGAGGTCTTTCACGAAGCTGCCGCACGGCACACCTCTGCCCCCGCCTTTTTTTGCTTTGTGTCCATCCTCGGCGGCCTGCCCGCCGGCGAGGCTCTTTTCAAGCTCTTCAAGATCTTTGAACTTGACGCTTCGCTCTTAAGCGAACGCGCCTCGCGCTCTCAAGATCAAAAGCTAGCAGGGAGACCACCGATGGGGGGTGAAGGGCGTCGGTTCCCCCACCGCATGGCCCAATGCCGCTAAGTTAGGCGTGGTGAGCGGATCTTGATGGTGGGATGTCCGGGGTGTGTGGTGCTGTGGTGTTCGGGTTTTTTGACGCGGTAGGAGTTGTGGCGTCCGCGTTTGACGACGCGGGGGCAGGTGCGGTTCCGGCGCCCTTTGGTGCGTTTCCAGAGGATTTCGTCGACGGTGTCGGCGAGTGCTTGTCGGCGGTGGTCAGGGGGAAAAGTCCGCCTGGGCGGTGACCTGGCGGCGGACGACGCGGAGTGTGCGGATGAAGGACAGTTCGTCGGGGTCGGCGTCGGCTTCGTCGGCGGCCCGGCTCATCAGGCTGCGGATGGCGTAGTGGGTCAGGAGAAAAGCCCAGATCTCCTGTCGGACCATGTCCGGTGATTTCGATCGCAGTATGCGGGCGCTTCCGCGTTGACGGGTCTTGATCTCGCCGAAGGTGGTTTCGATCTCCCACCGCTGGTGGTAGCACCAGGCCAGTTCGGTGGCGGTGGCCTCGGCCGGATCCGGGATCGTGGTGGCCAGGCAGATCAGTTCGTCGGTGCCGTTGCCGTCCCGGTCGGGCACTTCGTATTCCACGACCCGCACGCGGAATCCGTCCTCGGGGTCGATCGGCTTTCCGGCGGTGGCGTCGGCGATCAGTTGCGGGCGCCGGCGGCTGCGGACCTGCGGGTTGAACAGGATCGAGTCGTAGGAGCCGTCGGGCAGCCATCGCAGGACGGGCAACTCGACTCCGGAGGTGATCCTCCACAGCAGGTCGGCGCCGGTGTCGACGAAGTCGGACCAGAGCGAGAAGCTGTAGAAGTTCCGGTCGGCGGTGACCAGCATGCCGGGCTCGACCGAGCCCAGCAGTGTCCGGGCCAGAGTCTTCTCGTCGCCTCGGTAGCCGCTGATCGCGGCATCGACGATCGCGTGCGTTCCGCATTCCGCCAGCGCTACCACGAGCGCCTGCGGGAATCCGCCGGCTTTGCGGTCGTTGTCGCTCTTGCCGAACTCCGCCACATTCTCGTCGGTGTCCTGGAGATCGAGCATGAAACCGTCCACGGCCATGATCCGACGCGATTTCAGCCACGCCCCGCGGGCACCCGGCCCAGCGACCGGCACCGCGACCCGCTCGAACAGCAGACGCAACGGTTCGAACCCGAGACGCTGTCGTGCCTGCGCAATCGCCGAAGTGGACGGGACACTCCATTCACCGCGCCACGACCCCATCGACTTCAACGACCCGACAAGCTTACGCATGACCTCCTCGTAATCGTCGTCGAAAAACAGGCACATCGCCTGACAGAACCGGACCATGACATGCGCGGGGAGGAGACGTGTCCGCTGCTCACGTTTCCCGGTCTCGTCCAGGACTTCTTCGATCACGTCCCGGGGGACCACCTCGGCCAGGACGCCAAGTGATATCCGGTCGACCAGACGCACATTCTCGTCGTCCTCGACCGACACTTTCTTCTGACCAGCGCGAGCCACGGCCGCATCCTACCGCAAGCAGCCTAACTTAGTGGCATTGCCGCATGGCCCGGCGGAGCCAACCACACTTTAGGTCGGGTGCCGCTAAATTTTTTGCTCGTTCCTCACAAAAAATTCGGCTGCACCCGACCGAAAGCGTGGTAGCCCTTCGGGCAGGCCATACGGTGGGGGAACCGAGGCCCTCCACTTGTAGGTAACACCTACCGCGCGCTCCGCGCGCGGAGACCGCGCTGCGCGCGGGGAAAGGCCGTGCTGTGCGTGTCTAAGGGTGGGCTAGTGGGGTTGGGTGTTTGGGTGGGTGTTGACGAAGGTTGGGACCAGGTCGATCGCTGATATGCCGTGGATGTCCTCCACCGCATTTGCCGCTGCGTGGCAGGTGCGCATACGTACTCCGTGCACAAGGCGGCCCAGGGGCGGGCTAGTGGGGTTGGGTTCCAGGGCCATCAGGTCGTTGCGGCCCTGGCCGGTTCGGGCGCGGGACAGCATGGTGAACAGCAGTGGGTGGTGTCGGCGGCGAAGGTGGCCATCAGTTCGGCGGTTTCGGGGCTGCGCAGCACGTGTAGGCGGGGGTCGTGAGGCTGCTCGTGGATGGTGTTGTCGGGTAGCCACGGGGTGAGGGGGCCGTCGTCGCGTTCGTGTTGGGCCATCGGTGAGCGAGTGCGGTTCGTCGTCCCGGGCGTCCGCCGGCAACTGCTGGTCGAGCAGCGAGCGGACGAGGTGCTCGACCACGTCCCGCTGGTCGTCGCGCAGCGGTGCCACGAGGTCGCTCAACGCGTGTTCGCCGGTGAGGAACGGGACGAGCCGGTCCAGCCACTCGTAGGCGGTGCCGCCGGTGAGGGTGCACGCCCCCGCCGAGCCGCGCACGTAGACCCCGTCTGGGCTCTTCACGTACCGCACGTCGGCACGAAGCCGTGGACGCATACCGACCCCCGCGACAAGTGGTGACCGTTCCTCGACTCGACCGTAAACGAGGCCGTCCGACGCGACCGGTGCTCGAAGCGTGACGAGCGGCCACGGTCGAGTGGTGACGACGGGTCACCGGGTGATGGTGATGGTGACCTCGTCGAAGTTGCGGCGGTCGATCGACGCGCGCACCCGGATCGTGCCGGGGCGGGTGCCGACGGTGAGTTGGCCCGTCGACGCGTCGATGGTGCAGCCGAGGGCGGGGCCGACGATGCGGAACCGGATCGGCGAGTCGGTCGGGGTCGATTCGGCGGTGATCGCGACGGTGTTGGTCGCTTCGGGCGTGGACACGGCCACCGTCGTGGGGTCCGCCTGCGCGTTGCGCACCGCCGCCGCGCCCGTGTAGGTGTCGACGTGCTCGACGCCGTTGACGGTGACGACGAATTCCGGGGTGCCGGGGCTGGTTTCGCGGAGCTCCCGCTTGTGCTCCGGTGTGGCGAACGCGGCCCGCCACGTGTTCGTCGGCACCTCGGGTGAGCGCAGGTTCTGGGTGACGCTGATCTTGGCGGGCAGGGTCTGCGGCGGAGCCGGGTTCGAGGTGTTGGTGATGAACGGGCGGATGTTGACCACGTCGCGCCCGATGGTGACGTAGTCGTCGCCCATCATCTGGCCCGACGCGTCGATCTCCCAGCCCGCGTGGACGTCCCGCGGGTTGTTGGAGTGCAGGACGAACGTCCCGAACGGCGTGCCGGGCATGCGGTGCCGGGTGTCGTTGGGGCTGGGCACGCCCGGGAAGATCTCGTTGACCCGGCCTCCCTCGCACTCGCTGCCCGCGCCGCCGCCCAGCGGCGCGAAGGTGTGCCGGAACCCGGCGCCGTACTCGTTCGGGAGGGCCGGACTGTTGTCGACCGTCGAGTCGATGCCGCCCGGCGCTTTGATCAACAGCACCTCGATCTCGGAGAGCACGCCGGTTTCCGTGGGGTGCTCGGCCCTGATGGTGATGGTGCCGCCTTGCTGCGCGTCGCCGAACGTCACCAGCCCCGTGGCGTCGATGGCCGTGCCCGCGCCGATCGCCGCGGTGCCCGCGACCAGCGACCAGTCGACCGTCTGGTCACGGGGGACGGTCGCTTGCAGGGCCACACCGCGGGGTATCGGCACCGAGATCCGCTGGTTGTTCACGCCTACGGGGCCGACCGTGATGAGCGCGGGTGCGACCCGCTGCACGCCGAGCACGCGACTGACCGCCCGGTTGCCCGCGGTGCGTTGCAGTTCCAGGACGTCCGCCGCCGAGCCGACCCGTGCCGACCTGGCCGGTGTCGACCTGCGTGCGCCCGCCGGTGCCGACCTGCGCCAGCCGACGCGGTGCACCGGCGTCCGGTGCGCGAGCTGGAGGTCGAACACCATCTGCCCAGGTTAGGCGCGGTGTGGTGGGGCGACAACGCCCGAAGGGGCAGGTCCGGCTGCCCCTTCGGGCATCGTCACGTCGTCGGTCTCAGCGCTGGAGCGTCAGCACGCCCGGTCGGTAGGGCAGCAGGCCGTACGGGGTGCCGTCGGAGCGGGGGTCGCGGCCCTGGTAGAGGAATTGGAGGTTGCAGGGGTCGATGGTCTTGGTCTGGTCGGGGTTGGTGCGGACGAGGTCGCCGTGGCTGATGTCGTTGGTCCAGGTGGCGCCGCTGTTGGCCTTGCCGGCGAACGGGTTGCTCTCGGTGGCGGCCTGCGGGGTCCAGTTGCCGTTGAGGCTGTTGGAGGTGAACGAGCGGAAGTAGCGCCCGTTGGCGCCGATCGCCTCGACGATCATCAGGTACTGGTTCTGGTCCTTG